>DASZFO010000103.1 GCA_035939775.1 Pirellulales bacterium
TTTAGTACGAGAGGATTTAGAAGGACGTTCCTCTGGTGTCCCAGTTGTCGCGCTAGCGGCACGGCTGGATAGCTATGAACGGAAAGGATAAACGCTGAAAGCATATAAGCGTGAAGCCCGCTCCAAGATGAGGTTTCGTAGGCAATTGCCGAAAGTCCCCTGGAAGACGACCAGGTTGATAGGCCGGATGTGTACGCGCAGCAATGTGCTCAGCTAACCGGTACTAACGGACGAATGCTTGACCACCTTTATCTAGCGCTCTCGCTCGCAAGCGAGACGCCGTGCCGAGAGCAGCCAATTACCACAACAAATTGTCTTGAATGGACATCAAGCGGTCCGTCGCCTTACGGCGCGGGCCGCTCCTTTCCGGTGACCATATCTGAAAGGCCACACCCGTTCCCATTCCGAACACGGTAGTTAAGCTTTCAGAGCCGATGGTAGTACCCAAAGTGCGAGAGTAGGTATCGCCGGATTTTTCACTCGCCCGCCGCGGACTCAGCCCTGAGACCGCGGCGGGCTTTTTTTTCAGCCGCTGGAGATTCTGGGGCTCGTGCTGGATCCCTTCAAGCGCACGCTCCAAGCCATGAAGATCCGCTTGGCGTGACCGGCACTCGCCCGCCCTATAGAATCGGCACTCGCCCGCCCTAGAGAATCACTGCTTCGCTGGCCCAGTTCGCCGGGAGCTGCGGCAGAGTCGCGGTGGCGGATTCGTCGATCGCCCGCTTGCCGCGGATCGTGAAGTGAATCCAGCGGCCGCAGCTTGGGCAGCGGCCGGCGAAGCCGGTGTCGTCCCACCAGGCCCTGACCAACGCGTCATGCGAAAACCGTCGGGGACTGTCCCCTTTTCGGAGTCCGCGCAGAAAGCGGGGACTGTCCCCCTCTCCCCAGACGGTTTTCGGCCCGCCTCCAAACGGAAGTCGATCGCCTGCAGGCGCTGCGAGCAATCGGGATGCGGGCATGCGGCATCGACGTGAACGACATGCGGGGCCATCGCGCGATTCGCTCCTCCCTCGCGGTTTGCCGCGTGCATCCGTTCAATCTCGATATTCGTCTGCGCCGGCGCCGGCTGAATCATGATATCCTCCCAGGTCGACAGCTAATCGTAGCTCTGCGACGACGCGTCGACAACGTCGCGGTCATCGGCCCACAGCGCATTTGCTGGCTTGATTGAATGGCCCGTGGTATGGTCGGTGTTGAGGGCCGACATGCCAAAAATAACGGTCGAAAAACTGATCGAGTGCATCGAGCGCAGCGAACTCATCGCCTATGACACGTTAGCGGGGACGCTTGCAGCCTGGAAGCGTTCCGATCCGGCGGCATTGGACGACAGCGAGCGTTTGGCGAACACGTTTATCGAGGCCAAGCTGCTCACCCGCTGGCAGGCCGACAGTCTGCTTCAAGGGAGATCGACGAATTTCATTCTCGGAAATTACAAGCTGCTGGGCATGCTGGGGCACGGTCGATCAGGAAGCGTTTATCTGGGCGAGCACGTGAAAGGGGCGCTCCTTCGAGCAATCAAAGTGTTCCCCGTTAGTCGTGCAGGCAATGCGACCTTGATCGCACGTTTCCTTAATCAGGCGACGGCAGCCGCCAAAATCACGCATCCAAACGTCGAGGGGGCATTCGACATCGCCCAATGGAAACGGTACCAATACCTGGTATTGGAGTACGTTAATGGCCACGATTTGCAAGCGATAGTCAAGAACCACGGGCCGCTCGATCACAGGACCGCCGCCGACATTATCCGTCAAGCTGCCGACGGGCTCGCCGCGATGCACGAAAAAGGAGTGATCCATCGCGACGTCAAGCCCTCGCATCTGATGGTCGATCAACGAGGCGCCGTCAAGCTCTTGGATCTGAGTTTGGCGGGATTCATGAAGGATAAGATCGATTCGCCAGATCCCGCCGACGATGACGCGATATGGAGCACGTTCGACTACCTGGCGCCCGAGCAAGCCGTCGACGTCTGCCTCATCGATCCGCGGACGGACATTTACAGTTTCGGCTGCGTGTTTTACTTCCTGCTGACTGGGCATGCGCCGTTCGCGTCGCGACCGATGGTCGCGCGGCTTCTAATGCACCAGAATCCCGAGCGGCCCGACGTCGCAGCGGAATACCCTGGGATCCCGCGGACGTTGGCCGATCTCTGTTCCCGGATGATGGCAAAGTCTCCCGAGGATCGACCGCCACCGGCGGCGGCAGTCGCAGCAATATTGGCGGGAATCCTCGGGGACGACGATGGCTATGGTGGTGCCGCCTGAGAAGGCCTCCGAGCAGTGCCAATCTTGACGCTCCCACGAACAAGCTGGTCGCGGATTAGCCAGGGCTGGCTTGCTGGCGTGCAAGTCCTCTGGCGGCATTGAAGCCGTGCCGGCAGTGGGCCGCGCGCTGCGGATTGGCATCGACCGCCGAGCGATCGATCGTGACTTCGAACGACGCTGCGGGCGCTTCATCAGTCGCGATTTATTTGTTTTTGATTTTCTATTAAAAGCATGCTTTCGGAATCTTGCAAATCTGGAAAATCGTGTTAAAAAATGTCTCTGATATGCAACTGGCGCCGCGCTGAGGCGCATGAGCCGGTCACCGGTCCCGTGCCTCGGAAGATCGAAACGTCTTTTTCCAGAGGAGACAACTCATGACACGGAAACGAACTTCACAGAAACGCATCTCGCGACGAACTCTGCGGATTGAAGGTCTCGAACGCCGCTGCCTGCTGACCGGCAACGTTGTGGTGAAGGTGGCCGGGCATAGCCTGTTTCTCACCGGAGACAGCGGCGATAACACGGCGGTCGTCAGCGGCACGGGGACCGCGGGGCAATACCTCATCTCCGATCCGAGCGGCACTACCAATTTCAAATACAAGGGGACGAACAACGCGGCCGTCACGGTCAACGGAATCACCGACAGCATCCTTGCCGACCTTGACGGCGGGAACAACGCGTTCGGCTTGACCAACGCTTCGCTCAAGGACGACGTCCTAGTGACGACCGGCAACGGCAGCGATTTCGTTGCGATCGGCTCGGGGGACACCGGTCTCGCCGGGATTGGATTGGCGGAAATCACGCTGGGGCCGGTGACCGTCGGCGGTAGCATCGTCGTGAACACCGGCGGCGGAAACGACACGGTCGATATCGGCCTGGCGACCACCGGCGCGGCCACCGCGACGGCCGTCAGTGTGCGCGGAAGCGTGGTGATCGACACGGGCGGCGGCAATGACACGGTCAACCTCGGCGTCATCAGCGTTCCGACGACCGGAACGGCCATTCGCCCGCTTCAAGTCGTCACCGGGACATTTGCCGTGGCCATTCGCGGCGACCTTGTGATCAATACGGGTTCGACAACCGGCGGCGGCGCGGACGCAGTCTCCGAGAATTCCACCTCGGTCCGCGGAAGCGAGGTCATCAACGGCGGCGGCAGCCTCGATGTCACGCTGTCGAATTCCACCGGCGTCGCTCTCGAGGGCGTGACCACCGGCCAAGGCGACGCGATCGGGCACAGCCTCATCTTCAATCTCGGCGCGGGAACCAACAGCGTCGATCTCTACGACGTCTCGGTCGGCGACTCGCTCAATTTCAACGCCCCGCGGAGCACCGACTCGATCGATCTGACCCTCGTGAGCGTCCGGCACAATGTGAACATCTCGCTCGGGCCGGGCAACGACACGATCACCATCGGAACGGAAGTTGTCACCGCCGAAACGACCGGCACGCTGGTCGAGATCGGCGGCGACCTCAACATCAATACCGCCAAGGGGAACACGACGCTCGAAGAGGCCTCGCTCTCGGTGGGAGGCTCGGAGAATGTCAATCTCGGCAACGGCACCAACGGCGTCTTCGTCAACGACGACGCTGCCGACGACGAGGCAAGTTCCAACGGAACGGAAGGGCCCGTCTCGATCGGGCGCGATCTGAACGTGAACTTCGGCTCGGGCGTGGCGACGCTGTTCGTCAACGATGCTACGGTTGGCCACAATCTGAACGTGAACCACGGCTCCAGCGGCACGACGATCGACCTGGAGGGAGTCGCCGTCGGACGCAATATTGCCATCATCACCGGCAGTGGCAACGACTCGATCGACTTCGAGCGAGGCGTAACCGCCAGCGACGTGTTCATCGACACCGGCAGCGGCAACGACTCCGTCGTGTTCGAGTTGGCCTCAGGCGCCACGTTGAACACTTTCAAAACGTTGGAAGTCTTCCTCGGCCCCGGCGACGACAGCCTGTCGATCAGCGACACGACCGTAACCAAGTCGGCCTTCTTCGACGGCGGCCCGGGGACCGACACGCTGGTGCTCGGCGGCGGCAATACGTTTGGCAAAGAGAAGGACGTCAACTTCGAGACCTTCCCCTAAACTTCTCGGTTCCAACATTCTGACTGAACATTGACCCCGCCGAACCCGGCGGGGTTTTTCTGTGCGCCGCCTGCTATACTACCGCCATGATCGCCCCGTCTCTCCGCTGCCGCTTCCAATTCAGCCTGCGGACGCTGCTGATCGTCGTCACTCTGTTGGCGGTGGCCTGTTCGATTGTCGTGGATCGGCAGCGGTTGATCCGCGAACGCGATGAAGCTCGGCAGAATGCGCGCGATCTAGCTGAACGGCTGGGACCGTCGCTAGGGAGCGATGTATTCACGTCGCGCTCGCAGCCCTAACACGCCTGCACACAGGATTCACCCACTGCCCGGCTCCCAGAGTTCTTGCAATTCGCGCCGGTTTTTGCCACGATGGGACGCGGCTTCCCACCTTCGCGATAGCACAGCCGCGCTTTCACCCACCGCAGAGACCCGATCCATGCCCGCGTTTCCTGAAATCCAGAAAATCCGCTTCGAGGGAGCGAAATCGAAGAACCCACTCTCCTTTCGCCACTACGACGAAAACGAAGTGGTCGAAGGCAAGCCGATGCGGGAGCATTTCCGCTTCGCCGTCGCCTATTGGCACACCTTCCGCGGCACGGGGAGCGATCCGTTCGGCCCGGCGACGATGCTCCGCCCTTGGGAATCGGGGAAAGACACGGTCGAGAATGCGGTCAACCGAGTGCGCGTGGCGTTCGAGTTCATGGAGAAGCTCGGCAATCGGTTCTATTGCTTCCACGATCGCGATGTCGCGCCCGAAGGGAAGACACTCTCCGAGTCGAACAAGAACCTCGACGCGGTCGTCAAGGCGCTCAAGGAAGAGCAGCAGCGCACCGGGATCAATCTGCTTTGGGGCACCGCCAATCTGTTCAGCAATCCGCGCTATATGCACGGCGCGGCGACCAGCCCCAATGCCGACGCCTTCGCCTTCGCCGCCGCGCAGGTGAAGAAGGCGATCGAGGTGACGAAGGAACTCGGCGGCACCGGCTATACCTTCTGGGGCGGCCGCGAGGGCTATCAGAACCTCTGGAACACCGACATGAAGCGAGAGTTCGACCACCTGGCCCGCTTCATGCACATGGCCGTCGATTACGCCAAGCAGATCGGCTTCACCGGGCAGTTCTATTTCGAGCCGAAGCCGAAGGAGCCGACCAAGCATCAATACGATTTCGACGTCGCGGCCTGCATCAACTTTCTGCGTACTTACGGGCTGACCGAGCACGTGAAGATGAACATCGAGACGAACCACGCCACGCTGGCCGGGCACTCGATGCAGCACGAACTGGAATACGCCGGCGCTCAGGGGTTCCTGGGCTCGATCGACGCCAACACGGGCGACACGCTCTTGGGCTGGGACACCGACCAATTCCCCACCGACATCTATCTCACGACGACCTGCATGCTCTCGATCCTGAAGTATGGCGGGTTGGCCCCTGGCGGGATCAACTTCGACGCCAAGGTCCGCCGCGAGAGCTTCGAGCCGGTCGATCTGTTCCATGCCCATATCGGTGGCATGGACGCCTTCGCCCGCGGGCTAAAGATCGCCGCGGCGATCCGAGCCGACGGCGCGCTCGACAAGTTCGTCAAGGACCGCTACGCCTCGTGGAACTCGGGGATCGGCGCCGAGATCGAACGCGGCCGAGCCAGCTTCTCCTCGCTCGAGTGTTACATGCTCGAAAAGGGAGATGCCGCGGCAAACGCCAGCGGCCGCCAAGAGATGCTCGAGAATCTGATCAACACGTACATCTGACGGTATCGCCTCACCCGATCTCATCGAGCAGCCGGTCGAGGGCACCGCTCAATTTGTCGCTGGTTTCGTACGTGCCTTGGGCGATGGCCGTGCGGATCGAGTTGACTCGGTCCTGACGGATGTCGGGGATCTCGCTGAGCTGGCCGGCGATCCGCGCGGAATCCGAGATGTGCAGCTCGTCGGTCACGTCGGCCGTCGAGCGCGCCGGCGCCGTTGCCGCCGCGCCGCGAATGCCGTGCGGGGCGTTGATGCTCTGGGGACCGTGAACTTGCGAGGGGCCAAAAATTTGCATGGTGCTTCTCCTACTTAGTATACCTCACGATGAACCACCAGCGCCGCATTCCGTCTTCAAGTTGCGATCTCGCGGGCGTCGACTCATGGCATTCCATTCATCGGTTGCCCACGGCGGCGATTCAATCAAAACCTCGAAAGACCTCGTTGAGCCTGAGCCGTAGCTTCCACCATCTTTGTCGCGTGCAACGTCTTGGACGTTCGGGGCGGTCTCGCTCGGTTGGACGGCGCGACCGGTCGCGTGGCGCCGTTGCGGGCCTGCGACCTGCGTCGGTTTTTCACCACCTACGTCGAGCGCGGCTTGGCGACCAACCGCCGTTCATGCGGATCGTTCGACATGATCGCTTCGCACTGCCCGCAAGACAACGGCAATCTGCATTTGCAAAGCGCGTTCCGGAGACCGATTGGGGCGGCCGATTATAGGAGCCTTGCCGAACCGGCACAAGATCGAAGTAATACCAGATCAAAGGGTTAGCCAATCCGCGCCAAGCCGAAGTCGCGGTCGGTTTTTTCGCGGCGCGGAGTGCTGGCAGCAAGCCTCGCCTAACCGTTTTTTTCAGACTCCAGCAGAACTTACAAGGCGCCCCGCGGGTTAGATCAATAGACGCATCAAGTGCTATCGCCGCCCGCCGTGCATCGGCTATGGTTTAGATAGCGGCCGCATTTTGCGGAAGCCGCAATCCCGGAAACTCTGTCATACAATCGAAAGCCGAATCGTCGCCATGCGCAATTACGTCCTCTGTTCGCTCTGTTTCGCTCTGCTCGTCGTTGCCGGTCGCACGGTTTCCGCCGCGGATTCCAAGCCGTCGCCGGCTGACGACGCCGCGGCGCTGTTTGATCGTTTGGACGCCAATCACGACGGTCAGCTCACCGCAGATGAGATTCCGGCCGAGAAAAAGCATCTCTTCGAGCGGCTGCTGAGGCTGGCGGGCAAGCCGGCCGATGGCAAGCTAAGCCGCGACGAATTCATCGCTCAATTGAAGTCCGTCGGTGAAGATCATCCCGCCTCTCCCGCCGCGACGGGCGCCGGTACAGCGGAGAAGCCGAATCCAGCGGCGCCGCCGGCCGGCAACGGTTTCATCCCCGATCCGGAAAAAATCTTCGACCGGCTCGACACCAAGCACAAGGGTAAAATCACCGCTGACGACATCCCCGAAGGCCGTCCATTGCTCAAGCGCGTTTTTGCCGAAGCGAGCAAATCTACCGGCGGAGAATCGACCAAAGACGAATTCGTCACGGCGTTCAAGGCCCTGCTCGCTAAGCGCGGCGCCGCCGGCAATCCTCCCGGTTTCGGCGTCGTGAAGCCGGCTGCGGATACTAAGTTAACCCCCGGCTCGGATGCGAAGCCTGGCTCAGCGCCCGGGGCGAAATCCCCGGCGGGCCCCCCCGACGGCGAGCCAATCATCAAGCGGCTGCTCGGCATGAGCAAGCGCGCCGATGGGAAGCTCACCAAAGATGATCTACCGGAGCGGCTCCGCGGTCGGTTCGAGAAGATCGACGCCAACCACGACGGGCTGATCGACGAAACCGAGCTGCGCGATTGGTTCGCTCAAGTAAAGCGCCGCCTCGAAGCCGCCCAGACGAAGTGACAACGTCCCTGCCACTTCTCACTTGCCACTTGCTTTCTCGGGCTTGGGCGTCAGCACCAGTTCCACGTCGGTCCCCTTGGGCGGGATGCGGTCGGTGAACGGCTCGTAGAA
>DASZFO010000104.1 GCA_035939775.1 Pirellulales bacterium
TAGCGGCATCCAGCCGCGCGCCGCCGCTCTACGCCCGCGCCGACTATTGCTGAACGACGGCAAAATCGCTGAACAGCACCTCTTTCAACAGAGGCTCTCCCAGCAACGAGTTAGTTTTCGCCAAAATCTGCCTTTTAATCAATCCCAAACCGGGGTCGGTCAGGTCGGACATCTGGGCGTTGCGAATGATGGTGATCACCTGATCGCGAAAGCGGTTTTTATTTCTCTTGAACAACTTGCCAAAAGGCGAATTGTCTTCCTCCACTTCACCTGGTTTACCGTGGCCTCCATGTTCCCCACCTCCCTTAGCTGCCTTTTCTTCGTGGTCGGCCGCGACCGTGCCGAAGAGTTGGAAGTCGATGAGCGACGTGGTATTCGAGTTGGGGTCGAACGCCGTGAGGCTGAACTTGCCGAGGTCCACCTCGCGGAGTTCGGCGCGTCCTTCGGCTGCAGCCTCTTTTTCCGATTTCTCCGTGGTCTGCGCGGCCGCGGTCTCTTTCTTGGCTTCCGCCTTGGCCGCCGAATCTCCGCCGGGCAAATACAGATACGCTAGCACGCATTGCGAGAGCACGATGGCGCCGACGATCGCGCCGATCTTCGCCTTCGACAACGACTTCTTCGCGCCAGCGGCATCCGCGCCATTGATACCCGCGGGGGATGTGGCAAGCTCCGCCATGATCGTTTACTCCGAATACCGTTCTGCGTTGCTCAGAATGTAGGGTGTGTCAATCGCAGCGCAGACGCACCGGATTGGGCGGTGCGTCCGCGCTGCGCTTGACACACCCTACCGTTTCTTCCATTTCAGTCTCGCATTACTCCACCGCACCGTCGTCGATCATCCCCCGCCCATCTTCCGTGAACTCGTTAAGCATGAACACCTCGACGCGGCTGTTCTTTTCCAGCAAGCGCGGATCGCGGCCGGCGTAGACCGGCTCGAACTGGGCCGCCACGCCGATCCGAATCCGCCGCGGATCGATCCCCAAGGAAACCAGGTATCGCATGGTCTTGTAGCACCGCTCATAGGCCAGGTCCCAATTGTCGCGAACTTTGCCGGCGCCCTGGGGCGGTCGACCGAGCGTATGGCCGCGAATCTCGATCTTCTGCGGTTTGCCCCCCAACTCCGTGGCGGTCGTCTGAAGATCGCGCCGCTGCTCGTCATTGAGGTCGCTCACTCCCGCGTCAAAGAAAATAACTCCGCCGATGGTCGCCTGGTCGCCCGGGCGGATCGTGCTGACCCGCGCGTGTTCGCCGACAAGCCCGCGGTTGCGAGTCTCCTTGGTGGGCGTGGGCCGGATCACCACGTTCTTGGTCGTCAGCGCCGAATCGGTCGGTACATATTGGTTCGCCGGCAGCCCGACGAACCGGCCGAATTGGCGCCGCAACGACATCAGGACGGGCACTTCCTTCTTCGTGTCCTTCGAGCCGGCCATGGAAAACATCACGACGAAGAACGACATCAGGATCGTGATCATGTCGGCATACGACACCATCCATTCGGGCGCGCCTTCGCTTGGATGTTCTTCCGCGGCTGCCGACATGCTACGCCGCCTCCTGAGCGCCGGGCCGCAGCTTCGGCGGCAGGTAGGTGTTCAGCTTCTGTTGCACGGTGCGCGGGTTGTCTCCCGATTGAATTCCCATGATCCCGCGAAGAATGATCTCCTTGGCCATCGTTTCCTCGTGGCTGCGCATTCCCAGCTTCTCGGTGAACGGGATGCAGACCAAATTGGCCATCAGCGCCCCATACAAGGTTCCAATGAGCGCCACCGCCATCGAAGGACCAATCGATTCGGGGTCGTTCAAATTGCCAAGCATCAGCACCAGACCAAGCAGCGTGGCGATCATCCCGAACGCCGGTCCGCAGCGGCCGATCAGCTCGAGAATCTTTTTACCCTCTTTGTGCCGCGATCCCATCGCGGCAATCTCGGTGCGCATGACCTCTTCGATCACTTCCGGCCGCGTGCCGTCCACCGCCATTTGAATGCCCAGGGCAATGAACGGATCGTCGATCTCCGAGGCCTTGCTCTCGAGCGCGAGCAATCCGTCGCGGCGCGCCGTCTCGGCCAGCCCGACCAATTGTTCGATCAGGTGATTCAGATTCTCCGGCTTGTTGAAAAACACCTTCAGAATGACCTTGGGCAGACCGAGCACGTTGCGCAATGGAAACCCGACGAGCCCGACCCCGATCCCACCGCCGATCACCATCATGATCGCTGGCGGGTCGATAAAGGCGCCGTAGTTGACGCTCCCCTTGCCCTCCATCCCCATGATGAGTAGCGAGCCGCCCATCATGGCGAAGGCCATCATCAATCCGGCTACCGTGGAGATGTCCATTTCAGTCGTTTCGAGCGGCGTGTTTCTGAGGGAGTGTTAGCGACAAGTTGGGGGGATTGCGAGTGGCGAGTCGAATTTGAAATCCGAAATCTCTCATCACCAGGCCCTGGTGCTGAGGCCCAAGTCCCGATTCCCGGGCGCCAAACCCCGAGTTGCTTGTGGAATCATGTGTTTCTCGCGCTGGTAATCGATTGCCCGGCGCAGCACCTCATCCATCGACTCCTCGACGACCACCCGGTCGCCGATGGTGAGCGTGATGAAGGTGTCGGGGCGCGCTTCGATGTAACGGATCAGGTCGGCGTTCAAAACGAACTCCTCCCCGCCCAAGCGAGTGAGCTTGATCATGGTCTGCCTCCGCATAGGGAACCGCCGGCCCGAGCCGGCGCATTCGGCCTCATTCACGGCAAGTGTAGGCCACAAACGAGGGCTGAGATGACCGCGAAGCAGCGGCAATATGGCCGAATTCTGATGAGCCGCCGTTAACGCAGTTGGTTGTCGGCAGCGCAAGCTCGTCGGCTGGGGACGATGCGCGATGAGGACGGCGAAGCGGCAGCAAGACCGTCAGAATCCGCTAACTCGGCTCATTTGACAAAGAAAAGCGGACATTCCGTTCGGGGCAGTCGCCATCGCTGACGTTAGAGATTAAATAAAGCGGTCGGGAGCCATAACAATGACTCCCGACCCCTTTATAATCCCTTTATAATCAGAATCGCCGCGAATGCAGGCGGCCGCACTTTCTCTATCCGCGGCCGAGATTCAACAGATCGCCGAACAGCGTGTTGACCGTCGAGACGACGCGGGTGTTCCCTTGATATTGCGTCGAGGCCAGGATCAGGTCGATCAGATTCGTGCCGACGTCAGTGTTCGATTGCTCCAAAGCGCCGGACACGATCGAGCCGATGCCTTGCGTGCCGGGGCTGCCTTGGATGGGCAAGCCCGAGTTGACTCCTGCCGCGAAGTTATTCTGCCCGCGCTGTTCAAGACCGTCGGGATTGGTGAACCGGGCCAACTGGATTTGTCCGAGCGTGCGCGTGACGCCGTTGGTGAACACGCCGCTGATCGTGCCGTCGCCGTTGATATTGAAGCTCGAGAGCGTGCCGGCGCCCGAGCCGTCTTGACCGCTCGTAGTGAGCGTGGCGGTGCTGGCCGACAAGCCGGACAACTGGTTGAAATTCAGGTTGAATTGCAGCGACTGCGACGGCGTCTGCGAGCGGTTGATCGAGACGGTGCTGTTGCTCACCGAGACGACCTTCCCGTTGCCGTCGAATGTGATCAGGCCGGTGCCGACCGCCGTGCCGACGCCGTTGACCGGCTGATTGTCGGGCGAATCCGCAAACCAGCGATAGACGGTGCTGGTGCTGTTCTGGCTTTCCAGGTCGGCGGTGACGCGGACGTTGACGGGGATGCCGAGCGAATCGTAGGCGACGAAATCGCTGACGGCCGTTTGCCCTTTGGCGGCCTGCGTCTCGCTGAACGTGAGATTAGGCGTTGTATTTCCGCCACCGGCCGTCGGTGTCAGGACGAAGGAGGAGAGCGGAATCGTGACCGCGTTGTCGACGCCGTTGTTGCTGACGAACTGAATGCGACCGTTGGCCAGCACCGAGCCCCCTTGAGACGCGCCGGAAATGTCGCCGGGGACCGGATGGGCCGAATCGGCCGACGGCGGCTGGATGCCCGTCGCTTGGGAAACGAAATCGACAAGGTCCTGCACGGTGGTGGTATTCGTGATCGTGAGGTCTTTGGCGGTGAGCGTGCGGCCCCCTTTTTCTCCCGTGAACGCGAGCTTGCCGGTCTGGAAGGGCACGTTGTACGTCGTGCCGTCGAAGCTCTGGACGTCGACCAGCGGCGTGTCGGGAGTGATTCGCGGCCCGTTGAAATCGAGCTGCTCGAAACCGGCCGTCGACGAATTCGAGATCGTCGCATCGGAGACGTGGTCGACGAACGACGTTCCGGCGTTCACGTCCGCCACGCGATAAAACACCGACGGATTCGTGGCCAGATTGCGATAGATGCGGATTTGCCCGCCGGCATATTGGCCGGTCGGGGTGGGCAAGTTCGAGACGACGATGCGGTCGCCGGTGACGTTTTGCGGCCCGGCCAGCGGCGAGGGATGGCTCTCCGGTTCGCCCGGTTTGACGAATGTCACGTAATAGCTGTAGTTCCCCGAGATGGTCGACGTGTCTTGCTGAGCCTGGGTGGCCAGCGTGGTGTCGTCGGTGGTGTCGGTGAAGGTGGTGGTCGTGTTGTCGGACGAATAGTTCTTGTCGAGATAGTAGACGGGATTCGCTCCCGCAGTGGCCAATTCCTGCGTGCGGTAGACGCGGCGACCGACATACTTGCCGCTGCTATCGGTCGGAAGATTGCTAATGGTCATCCCTTCGCTGCTCGCCGCGCTGGCAGGAATGGTTCCTGAAAAGCTGGCGGCGTCGGATTCGTTGCCATTGGCGTCGACGTACACGACCTTATAGTCGTAAGTCCCGCCTGGAATCAGCGGTCCGGGGGCGCCCGAGGCCGCGGCTGTCGTCGAGGTGACGATCGGCGGCACGGCGATGTTGGCGGTCGTGCCGGCCGGCGGCGCGCTGAATCGGCTGTCGCCGAGGACCGCGCTCTGGATGATCTCGGCCGTGTTGGCGACGTCGCCGGTGGGGGGCAGCGTTCCCTCGAACTGCACGTTCTTCGTGGCCTGCGCGACGGCGGTCGTGCCGAGCGGAATCGACACGGGTTGCAGCGTGGTGGCCTTCACCTGATAGTTGCCATCGACGCCGTAGCCGAGCAGCTTGGCGCCGGTCGGCGTAACAAGATCGTTTTGCGAGTTGGTCTGGAACTGGCCGTCGCGAGTGTACAATGTCTCGCCGCTGTTTCCCTGCACGATGAAGAAACCTTGACCTTGGATCGCCAGATCCGAGGGACTCGAGCTGACCTGAATCGTCCCCTGGGTGAAGTCCGGAGTGATCTCGGCGACCGCGGTGCCCAAGCCGATTTGCTGTGGGTTCGTGCCACCGGAATCCCCTTGCGGCCCACTCCCGAGGCTCTGTGTTTGCAAGAACTGAGTGGCGAAAATCGCGGTCGAGGCTTTGAAGCCGACGGTGCTCGAGTTCGACAGGTTGTTGCCTACCACGTCGATCGTGGATTGCGAGGCGCCCATCCCTGTCAAGGCGGTGCTGAGTGCGGATGCTAAACCCATTTGTCTGTTCCTTTGTTTTTAGCCCGACGGCAAGACATCCTGAATGTTGTTCAGACTGACAATTTGCGTTCCCACGTACAGCTTCGGCGTGTTGTTCACGATGCTCACCTTTTGCACGACTCCCGAGGCCTGGTTGCCGCTGTCGTCGAGCCCGTCGATTTTCTTCCCGATCAGGCTCGTGGCGCTCGAGAGCGATTGGCCGAGCGACATCCCGTTTAGCGTGGTCGTCAATTGGTTCGTCGAGGAGATTTGCTGCATGGCGCCGAGTTCCTGCATGATCTGACTGTTGTCCATCGGATTCAGCGGGTCTTGATTCTGCAGCTCGGTGATCATCATCTGCAGGAACTGACTCACATCGACGTTGCCGAGGCTGTTCGCGAGACTATTCGACTGCGAACTCGATGAACTGCCGGCCGCGGCCGATGACGCGCCGGGGACCGATGAAATTGCCATGTTCGGTTTCCTTTCAAACGAAAACGTCCAATCGTCCGTTGATGTTGCGAAGGCCTATTGAAGGGGAGGCCGCGGCGGACGCGGCCCCCGTCGATGCAACGCGCCCGGTTTGTCCCTGCGGTGGTTGATAGCCCGGATTTGTGTTTCCCGAAGGATTCTGCGGAGTGCCGCCGCGGGATTGGCTCATCAATTCGACGTCGAATTGATCGATCTTGATATTGTGATCGGCCAGTCGGTCGCGAAGCTGCGGCAGATGGTCCAAAAGCATCGTGCGGGCGGCATCGGTCTCCGTCTGCACGTGGGCCGTCATCACTCCGTCGCGCACCGTAAGTTCCAGCCGCATCGAGCCGAGGTCGGGCGGACTCAATCGCAGCTTGATCTGACCTCCCTGCTCATCGGCCGCCTGAAACGCGCTCGAAACACGTTGCAGGAACCGCACGCGATCGACTTCGCCAGCCGCCGAGCCGGAGGTGGATGGCACCGTGGACTGAGCGCCGGCAGTTCCCTTGGCTGGCGCCGATGAGCCGGCGGCGGCTTGGCCGACAGGCTGCGATGATGATTTCGCCGCAACGCCGTCGATCGCCGGCGCGGCGCCGTCCTTGCGCAGCGGCCCGGCGAAGGCCGGATCGGTCGCCGGCGAATCCGCGGGCGGGGCATTTGTTGCAAGCGCTGCCGCGGCCGCCTGGGCATCTGCGCTCGCGACGACGAACGTCGGATGCTGCGTCGAACTGACCTCGCGAGCCGGCCGCGCTGAATTCTTAGCGTCGGGCGCTACCGCCGACGAGTCTTGGACGCCGGCGGCTTGATGATCCGCGGGGAGCGAGATGGTGTCGGTACCGATCGGTGCGCTGGCCGTTGATGCCCCGTGCTCGGCGGCACTCGGAGTTGCGCGATCGGCGACGTTTCCTTGCGGCTCGGGGAGTTGCCTTTCGATACCGGGCGTTTGCAACGCGGCGGACTGCGAGGTCGTATCTCCGTTAGCCGGCGCGGGAGGTGTTCCAGCGGCGTTCGCAGCGCTATCGCCAACTGGCTGTTGTGGAGCGCCCGTTCCGGTGGGCGACGGCTGCGTCGCAGTCAATTTCGCCTCCGCCGGTTTGGTCGCGGCAATCTCTGGCTGCTTGTCGGTCGCCGGTGGGGAAGGTGGCGTTGCGGTTGGTATCGTGAGCGTTTGAGACTTCAATTCCGGCAGAGGACTGGTTGGCACGGCGGCGGCATTTGCATTCGCTCCCTTCGCGCCGCCCCGCCCCCCGGCCGTGCGAGACGAATCCTGAACCGCATCCCCTTTGTCTTTCGGGCTGCGCGGCTTGGATGCCGGGAGCGGGTCGTTGCTCGTTGCCGAGGCGCTCGCCGGTGTGTCGTTCGACGGCGATCGAGTCGTTGGCTCGGCCGGCGACTGGGAGGCGGAAGTCGTAGTGGCGTCGCGCGCCGGTTGACGAGGCGAGTCGTTCGAGGCGACGTCTTTCGACGGAGAAAAGGGATTCGGCCCTGCGGAATCCGTTGACGAAGCGGGATCGCCCTCGCCGGCCTGACTCGCCCGTTGCAGATGATCGTCGAAGCCGCTTGCCGTGCTCCCGGCGGACTGCGCCGAAGCCGCTCCCGCCGTGGGAGACAGGCTCGCTAGCGAACTCAAATTGTCCAGGGCGAATTGCGTCATGGCGCGGTTTGCGGAGTTTTCGGATTGAACTGCTTCAATTGCTCGCGGGCCTGGTCGATCGGCAGAACGTCGGGGACCCCCTGGCGAATCAGGCGCAGGATTTCGTCGAGCTTTTTCACGTCTTCATCGGTCTTGAATTCGGCAATGATCTTGGCCTGTTTGGTCGTCGCGACGGCCGAGAGGATCGACACGACTTCGTTCATCTCTCCGGCGTCGATCATTTGCACGATTTGCTCCTTGGCCTGCCTGGGCTTCATGCTTTCCCAGATCAAGCGGATCTTGTCGCGCCCCTCCTGGACGGCTTTTTCCTTGTCGACGTCGAGCACCTTGGCGTTGAAATTGTCTCGCAGCAGCTTGTAGCGGCTTTCCTCGTCGTCCAGTTTTTTTTGCTCGAAGCGAATTCTTTCCAGGCCGCTTTCGATCGATTGCTCGCGTAGTTCGAGGTTTCGCGCCTTGATTCCACGGCGGCGCTCGATGTCGTCGAACGAGGGTTGATCCGCGGCCTCCACTTGTTTCTTGCTTTGCTCGACTGGCGCCGCCACGACTTCGATCCCGCGGGCCACGTCGGCTATTCGCAACAGCTTGTCCTTGTCGAGGTAACCGTGCGTGGTCGCATATCCGAGAATGATCGCCAGCGCGATGACCGTGCCGATGCACACGTACGCGAACAAGGAGCCGAAGGTCCCCAAGAGACGTCCCATCAAAACGCCTCCCCGCGTTCGTGTCGCATGACGGCCATTTCGTCCAACCGCTGCGCTTCTTGTCGCGCCTCCCCTTCTCGATGCCGCTCGCGCTGCGTGTCGCGGAGCTTCTCGAGCACTCGGACCTCGCGATCGGCCGCCACGAGCGCCTCGCGGCGCTTCTGGACCTCGGCGGCCACCGCCTGCCGCTGTTGATCGGCCGAATCGCGATCCACCTTGAGAATCATTTCGTAGCGCGCCGACTCGGCCAATTGATCGACGTTGACCGTCCCGGGGCGCGCAGCATCGAGCGCTCGGCGCTGCAACTCGACCAGCGCGCGCTCAATCTCTGCGATCCGCTGAAAAATCAATTGCTCCGCCTGCTGCGCGTCCGCCAGATGCGCGCGGCGCTCGTCGCGCCACGCCTCGCGAAGCCGCAGCAAGGTGGTCAATCGAAATCGAAAACTCGGCATGTGCAGGAAGGTTCAGGCGCTCATGGGCTCGTTGCAATCGGATTGGTTGGGTTGCTCGGTTGCATCAGAGTTGTCGCGCGTTGTTGTAGTTTGCTCAGGCCGGCGGCCGCGTCGGCGAGCGTCACCGGTTCGTCGATCCGCTGCCGCAAGTATCGTTGGATGTCGTCTTGCATCTCGATCGCGGCATCGACGGCTCGATTGGCGCCGCGGCGATAGGCGCCGATCGAGATCAGGTCTTCGTGATCGTGATGCGCTGAGAGCAATTCGCGGACGGTTTGCGCCGCATCGTGTTGCTTGCGCGGGGTGATTTCGGTCATCAGGCGGCTGATGCTCCCCAGCACATCGATGGCCGGATAATGCCCGCGGGCGGCCAACTTTCGCGAGAGCCAGGTGTGGCCGTCCAGCAGGCCGCGCACGGTGCCGCTGATCGGCTCCTGGGGATCGTCTCCCTCGACGAGCACGGAATAGAATCCGGTGATGCTCCCCTTCGCGGCGCGGCCGGCGCGCTCGACGAGCTTGGGGAGCATCGCGAACACCGATGGCGGATAACCGCGTGTGGTCGGCGGCTCGCCGGCGGCCAGGCCGATCTCGCGCTGGGCCATTGCGAACCGCGTGATCGAGTCCATCAGCAACATCACGTCGCGTCCCTGGTCGCGAAAGTACTCGGCGATCGCGGTGGCCGTTTGCGCGGCCTGAACTCTCATCAGGGCCGGCTCGTCGCTCGTGGCGACCACCACGACGCTCCGCGCCAGCCCCTCCGGACCTAGGTCCCGTTCCAAAAACTCGTTCACTTCCCGGCCACGCTCGCCGACCATCGCGATCACGTTCACATCCGCCGCCGTGTAGCGGGCCATCATCCCCAAGAGCACGCTCTTGCCGACTCCCGAGCCGGCGAAAATGCCCATGCGCTGCCCCTTGCCGCAGGTCAAGAGACCATCGAGGGCCCGAATGCCGGTGCCCAATGGTGAGTCGATCCGTGGACGATCGACGGACGGCGGCGGCTGGCGATCGAGCGGAATGCGACTGGTCAGCGCCGGTTGCGGGCGACCGTCGATGGCGCGGCCCTGGGCGTTCACGACGCGCCCCAAGAGTTCGTCGCCCACGCGGAGCCAGCGCGCGGTTCCCACTAGCCGCACGCGGTTGCCGCGCCGCACGCCCTTCAATCCGCTGAAGGGATAAAGCAGCGTGAGCGAATCGCGGAAGCCGATGACCTCCGCCCGCAGCGGCTCTCGCCCCTGCCGCTCGATTTCGACGAGCGCGCCGACGGGCGCGGGGAAATCGGCCACCGCGGCGGTCATCCCCTGCGTCCGCAGCACGCTGCCAGCCAGCGCCGTCGGCATCACGCGATCGAGTTGTTCGATGAGGTCTTGCACTGTTACTCTTCGTTCCCGTTAGTCAGCTCTTCCTCGATCCGCGCTAGCTGGGCCTCAAACTGCTGATCGATCGTGCCGTGCAGCGTCTCGATCCGGCAACCGCCAGGCGTGACTTCGGGATCGGCCACGACTTCCGCGGGCCCGAGCCGCTCGAGTTCCGTCGTCAGGCGATCGACTTGTCCCTTGAGCGTATCGCGATCGGTTGGATGAAGATGGATGCGGAGTTGCGAACTGCCGGCGGCCATCTCCAATCCCTCGCGAACCAGCGCGAGCGTCACGGCCGGCAGGTCGGGCACATGCCCGCGGACGATCTTGGCGGCGATCGCGGCGGCCAACTTCACCGTGCTTCGCTCCCAATGACCGAGCCAGGCCTGCTTGGCGTCAGCAATGCCGGCGATCGTCTTTTGCAGGGCCGGCAAGACGGTCTGCATTCGCTGACCGATCTTCTCGTCCAGCACTTTTTCCGCCGCTCGCATCGCGGCTTGCCTTCCTTCTTCCTCGGCGCGCTTCCGCACGCCGTCGGCTTGCTTCTGGGCCTCAGCAACCATCTCGGCGGCCTGGGACCGGATCTGATCCAGGTATTTCCCGGCCTGCTGTTTCATGTCTTCCAGGTTGAACGCGGCTTGCCGGATGCTGCGCGCCGAACCGCCGGACTTGATGATGGTGGACATTGGAGGGCGGCGGGGTGCTGGGTGCGGATGAGCGGGGTATCTACGATTTTGGATTTTCGATTTTGGATTTTGGATTTCAAGCGGCTGCCAGGCGGGTTGCTCGATCGGCGTGGATGCGACCTTCCGATTCCAGATCGGCGGCCAAGTCGGCCAGGGCTTGCTGCGCGTCCTCGACGTCGGCCAGCCGGGTCGGCCCTAAATGAACGAGTGCTTTGTTCAGGGCCCGGGATTGTTCGGCCGGCAGGCGTCGTGTGACGCGCTCGACCAGTTCGGCGCTTGCCCCGGCCAAGGCCAGCACGATCAACTCCGGATCGGCGGCGCGCAGGACGGCAATCAGCGATTCGTCGTCGAACCGCATCAAATCCGTGAAGCAGTAATGGTTCGGGCGAAGCTTGCCGGCGAGCGGTCGATCCACGCGAGAGAGGTTCGTCATGATTTGGCGGCGGGCGTCGCGCGGGGCCGCATCGAGGATCGCGGAGACAGCCGCTAAGCCGTTCGCCCTTCGGCGGCGATGGTGCGACTGCTCGAGCAGCCAGGCTTGCAATCCGCGCTCGACTTCCGCCAGAACGTGCGGATCGGTGTCATCCAGATTGGCCAGGCGTCGGACCACCTCCACTTGCACGCTGGACGGCAATTGGGCCAGCAGTTCACTCGCCCGCTCCGGCGGCAAATGCGCGGCTACCAACGCGATTGTCTGCGGGTTCTCGCGGCGGAGAAATGGCAATAGGGTGTCGGATTCCGTCTCATGCAAGAAGCGAAACGGAGGTTTGTCGGCGACCGGTTCTTCGATCGGTTCTTCGATTGCCATGGCGCGCGGGCGCTCGATCGGAATCGCCAACGTGCGGGTCAGTTCGCCATCCAACTCAATCCCCGGCGGATGCTTGTCGGGCACCAAGGGGCCGATGCGGAAGAATTCGTCGATGATCTCGTCTTGTTCGGCCGGATCGACGTCGCCAAGATGCAGAATCGCGCGGCGGACTCGGTCGGCCTGCTCGGCCGCCATCTGATCGAGCAGCAGGTCAGCCGTCCGCTGATCGAGACTCGCGACCAGAATAGCCGCTTTCCTCAAGGATGGTTTTCGTCGTTTCATAGTGCTGACTGACTTTCGTACTTTGTCCTTCGCACTTCGTACTTATTAAGTTGCGCTGCCGATCCAATTCCGCAGGATATTCGCCGCGGCGTCGGGATCTTCGCGGACAATCTCCACCAGTTCATCGCGGAGCGTCGGGCCGGACTTCGCGCGCCGCTTGAGCCGCGCGGCGGCTTCTTGCTGCTCGATCTCCGGTGGCGCTTCCGCCTCGCCGGCGGGCGCCGCGGCGACCGGCGCCGCTTCGCTCCGCGGCAGTGCCGCCGCCGGCATGGCCTTCACGACGGATCGCAAAACCAGCAGGCTGACCAATCCCAGCCCGATCATCCCCAACGTGCTCCAATACTGGCTCAGCCAAGAGAGCGCTTTGTCGGCGGCGCTCGGCGGCGTAATTGGCGCCGAAGGAAGCTGCTGGAAAGTTGTCACCGTGACCAGTGGCGTCGTCTCCTGGACTTTGGCGTCCGGCTTCGGTAGCAACTGGGCCACATGGCCCTGAATCTTTTTCATTACCGCCGATTCAATCTTGTCGATGTCGCTGTTGCTAGGGGCCTTCGGCTCGGTACCGGCGGGCGTCGGGTTCTCCATGCGCCAAACCTTCTCGTAGTAACTGCTGGGAACACCGACCGTAACCGTAACGCGGTTTGGAGTGAGGCCGGCTTTTCTGGTGACCGATTGCGTTTGCGTCGCCGTATTTTTTGTGCGCGTCTTCTGGGTGTCTTCTTCGGTCTTCGGTCCGCTTGACGCGCCCAGTACGGCCCCCGTGTTGCTCAGCACTCCTCCTTGGCGGGCCAAGCCGGGAGATCCGCCGACGGAACCCGGCTGAGTGCTCGATGTGTGAGTATTCTCTTCCACTTCGACCGGGATGGTTTTGGGATCGACTCGGTCTTCGCGTGTTTCAACGTCAAGCTCCGTATTCAATTCGACGTTGACGTTGATCTTGGCGCCTGGGATGAACGACAGCGCATCGCGGATTGTTGTTTGGTAGTCTCTCTCGTACCTGCGTTTCGCGGTGGCATACGCATCGTCGAGGCCGCTTCCGGCCGCGCTGCTGCCGCCAGGGAAGGTGCTATTCGTGTTGAGATCAAGAACAGAAATATCCGTCGGTTTGCAACCGAGCGCCCCCGCAATGAACTGACGGATTGATTGAGCACGCTCGTCTTCCAGCGGATCGTTTCCCTGGGGCTTGACGCTGACCGACGCGGTCTTCACAGCGCGCTGCACGCTTAGCCCGGATTCGGGCTCGATGTTGTACATGACCTCGGCACTTTCAATCCCGCTCATCCCGGCAATGACGGCGGCCAATTCCTTCTGGTGCGCGACCTGGAAAATCTCCTTCTGCTGCTTCTGCGAGCCGAAGGGTCCGACATCTTTAATCGCACCGATCATGTAGTCGCCGAAACCGCGCGGCAGGGCGTTGGCATCGACCAGCGCCGCCAAATAAAGCGCCTTCTGCGTGCGCGGCACGCGAATCACCCCGCCGGCGTCGATTTCGAAGTCGTTCAATTTCGCCTTCCCGAACGCCCCTTGGATTGCAACGAGTTGGGTGGACGGGATCGGATTTCCCCCAAACAGAAAGTCATCTGGGCTCGACGTTTGATGGTTGAATAAATACCCCAGGCTCACGACCAGCACGGCCAGCAACAGCCCGGCCGTGATCCGCGCGCCGGGCGTCATCGAGCGAAACAGATCGGTGATCTGAGCGATCGCTTTGTTGAGAAAGTCCATGGTGGGCGGCCAAATCCAGTTTCGTGACTCAGGAAATGTAGCAGGCAGACTCCGTGTGCCGTCCGGTCCGCGTCGTCACGGCACACGGAGTGTGCCTATTACCTAAATCTGAATCCCCTTGATCTCTTGAAATGCCGAGGTGAGTTTATTTCGAATCTGCATCATCATGCGGAAAGCGATATCGGCCTTTTGCACGGCGGTGAGCACTTGCGCCGGATCGACGTCGCCGCCGGTGAACAAGTTTTCGACCGCGTGATCGGCGTCTTGCTGCATTGTGTTAACCTGCTTGATCGAATCGAGCAGGAGATTCTTGAACGACCCTTCGCCCGATTCCTTCGCAGCTCCCGCGCCGCCGAGCGAGGCGGCGCCGAGCGGCGCCGCGGCGGATGAAGCAGCCGTGCTAAGTTTGCCTATCGTGTTCATGGTTCACCGTATAGGGCACGCTGTGCGTGCCGGCGCTGCTGGTGGTTCTGGCACGCATGGCGTGCCCTACGTCGCTTATCCGATAATTTTCAATGCCTGGCCGAACATGCTCTTGCTGGCTTCGATTACGCCGATGTTCGCTTCATAGGCTCGCGTGGCGTTGAGCGAGTCGACGAATTCCGTGGTCATGTCGATATTGGGATAGGCGACGTAGCCCTTGTGCGGGCCTTCGTGCTGGGCATCGGGATGCCCCGGTTGGTATCGCCAGAGCGGCTCCTTCTGCGACGTCTCGACGGAATCGACGCGAACTCCGACGGCCCCTTCCGGCGTCTTGGTCTGCTCGTCGGTCTTGAAAACGACGAACCGAGGCTGATAAGGGACCGCTTCCCCCGCCTCGTTGCGCGTGGTCGAAAGATTCGCGATATTGCCCGAGATCGCGTCCATGCGGGTGCGCTGGGCGATGAGCGCGCTGGTGCTGATATCGAGAGAGGTGAACATGCGACGTCCCTGTCGAGTATGATCGTGTGGCTCGGTTTTATGGTCGTAGCGGACGCTGCCAGCGTCCGTGCCGACGTTAGCAGCGTCGGCTACGCTTGTTCGCTGATCGCGGATTGGAGCAGCCGGAACTGATTGGTCATGATCGTCACGGCCAGGTTGTATTGCATTTGATTCTTGGTCAATTCGGCGACCTGCCGTTCGAGGTCGTTATCGCTCTGGTCGTGATAGACTAGGCTCTTCATCGTTTCGCGCACGCCGGCAAACGGGTCTTCGCTGTCGGCGGCTGTTCCCCCGAGCGGGTTGGCGCCTCCCGGTTCCGCGGCCTGTTGGTGGCGAGTTTCGATCGCCTCTTTCAGTTGGCTCTGGAATAGGGCGGGCGACAAATCCTTGGCCCGGTAGCCGGGCGTGTCGAGGTTGGCGATATTGCCCGCCAGCACGTTGTGCCGCGCCTCGCTGAACCCGATCACCTTCTCGAGTATGGGGATTGTGGTCGAATTGAATAACGTCGGGAGCATCTCATTCCTTCGGATTAACGCAACTGCCGTGCCGCGCGCGTCGGCGGCGCTTTCTCGGCCGGCCGGCGGCGATTCACATCGACGCAATTTGCGAATTATTGCGAGCTTGCGTCATCTCGCTAGACTCCTTCGCTCCGCTTGATTCGTAAAATCTGTGTCTCACAGGCGCCGACGATCGGCATTTCCTGCGCGTCTCGAATCGGCAGATTTTGCCGGATCGCGCCGAATGGTAAACCATCACGGCACAAGTGCCGCGGCTAACGACTCACTCCGAACAATGTCAAATCTTTCGTACTTCGTACTTAGCACTTTGTACTTCACCAAATGCTTTCGCTCGCGGAGCATATCCATAGGCTTTAAGCTTTCCCGACAGCGTGCGAATGCCAATCCCCAGGGCCTGCGCCGTTTTGGCTCGATGGCCGTTGAATCGTTCGAGCGTCGCTTCGATCAGCTTCCGTTCCATGTCATCGAGATTCAGGCCGACTTCGATTGAATCGTCCGTCGCCGACGCGATCGGTCTTTGATGCCCGGCCGTGCCGGCTGGCCCATCGATCAACCAGTCGCGCAGTTCGTCGGCTGAGATCGGATTGCCCAGATTCAGCACGCTGGCCCGCGTAATGATGTTTTCTAGCTCGCGCACGTTGCCGGGCCAACGGTAGTTGATCAACAAATCCAGCGCGCCGCGCTCCAGGGCGCACGGTTCGCGGTGCAGCCGCGCAGCCGCCCGCCAGAGAAAATGCTCGGCCAATTCGGCGACGTCCTCGCGGCGTTCGCGCAGCGGCGGGACCACCAGCGGCACGACGGCGAGCCGGTAATACAGGTCCTCGCGAAACCGGCCGGCCGCGACCTCCTGCCGCAGGTCGCGGTTCGTCGTGGCCAACACACGGACGTCGACTTCGCGCGTCGCGCTCGAGCCGACCTTCTCGAACGTCCGCTCTTGCAGCACGCGGAGCAGCTTGGCCTGCAAGCTCAGATCGATCTCGGTGATTTCGTCGAGCAGGATCGTGCCGCCGTCGGCCAATTCGAAACGCCCCGTCCGCGGGTTATCCGCCCCGGTGAATGCGCCCCGCTCATGGCCGAACAATTCGCTTTCCATGAGATGAACCGAGAGCACGGGGCAATTCAGGCTGACCAGCGGCGCCGCGGCGCGGTCGCTGGCGGCATGCACCGAGCGGGCGACGAGTTCCTTTCCCGTGCCGCTTTCGCCGGTGATGAGCACCGTCTCGGACGTCCGGGCGACCTGCTGGATCCTCGATCGCATGGCTTGCATCGCCTGGCTGGCGCCGATCATCGTGACCGGCCCGAATTGGCCCGGCTGCTGCACCGTCGGTCGCCGATCGAGCAGCCGACCATGTTGGATCGCTCGGGCGACAAGCTGCTCGAGCTGCTCGACGTCGAAGGGCTTTTCGATATAGTCGAACGCCCCGTGCCGCATCGCATCGACAGCCGAGGCGACGGAAGCGTGCGCCGTGACCATCAGCACCTGTGCTCCGTGCGGCCGGCGCTCGAGATGATGAATGAATTCCAAGCCGCTCATGCCCGGCATTTGCAAATCGGTGATCACGACGTCGAAGCTCTCGCGCTCGAGCCCTTTCAGGGCCTCGGCCGCGCTCGCCAGGCACTCCACCTGATGGCCGGCATGCCGTAGCACGTCGGCCATCGATTCGCGGGCCTGAAGGTGATCGTCGACGACCAACACCCGGCCGGCGACGGACGGCGTTGCGACGGCAAGTTCGATCGTTTTAGCGTTCATGCGGCGGCCTCCAAACGGCGCGTCGGAATTCGAATGGTAAACGCGGCGCCCCCTTCTGGGCAGTTCGCGGCCGCGACGTCGCCACCGTGAACTTCGGCGATCCGGTCGACGATGGCCAAGCCGAGCCCCGTGCCGTTGCTCTTGGTGGTGAAAAACGGTTCGAAGGCCCGTCGTTGGGCTTGCTCGGAAAGGCCCGGTCCCGTGTCGGCGATCTCAAGTTCCAGCCCGTCGGGACCAAAATATGTGGTGATGAACAACCGCCCGCCGTCGGGCATCGCGTCCAGAGCATTGAGCGACAGGTTGAGGACAGCGCGGCGGAGCATCTCGCGATCGGCCGTGACCATCTGCTGGTGCGGCACGTCGAGGATCGTTTCGATGGATTGCGCGACAAACTGCGGCGCCAAAGAGCCGAGCACTTCCTCGACAAGGTTCCGCACTTCAATCCGCTGCCAGCAAGGATCGCGATCGGCCGTGAATTGCAACAGATCGTTGACGGTCGCTTCGAGGTCCATGAAGCCGACGGCGATTTTCTCGACGATGTCGCGACTTCCCGAATCGTCCGAGAGCCGTCGCCGCAAGAGACTCAAATAGAGCGTCACCGGCACCAGGCTGTTGCGGACCTCATGGGCCACGTGCGAGGCCATCTGGCCGATATCGGCCAGGCGGCTCTTGCGGGCCAACTCGCGGTTCTTGATCTCCAGCTCGTGCGTGAGCCGCTGCACTTCGTTGCGCAGGGCCTCATGGGTTTGCTCCAGCCGCACCGTAGCGCCGTGCCAGGCCGCCAAGACGGTTTCCAGATCGGCGCTGGCGTCGAGCGATGTCGGATCTGCGAACGTCAGGGAACGTGTCATGGTCTCAACTTTCCGAGGAGAGGTCGAGTTGACGGAATTCGAATGCGGGATGGTCGCTATAGGCGCTGCGGGCCACGGCCGCCTGCTGAATGCCCTCCAATTGGGTGGCCACGCGGTCGCGGTGCGCCATCAATCGCGACTCGCTCCGCTTCTCTTGCTCGACGACCTCGGCCAGCAGGATTTCGCAACGGCCCGCGAGTTCGGCGCAGCGGTCGCGATCGGCGGGGGTGCGCCAAACGCGTTCAGCCGGGTTTTGGTTTCGGTAGGGGTCCATTAGACGTTCAATTTCTTGTAGTCCATTCAAGAGCCGCTGCTTGCTCGACAGGAGCTTGAGCAGTTGTGTCATTTCGCCCCCTTCGATCAATTCAGTCTGCCGCTGGCCCACGTCGCGCAGTTGCAGCAATAGATCGTGCTTCTTGCCGACCAGACTGGCCAAAATGTCGGTGGTGAATTGCATGGGGACTACAAGCTCGCGTACCAATCGAGGATTCGCGACCATTGGTCGCGAGTGTAATTCGTCGTCTCCGTGAATGGGGCGTCGAGGCTGATCCGGGTGAGCATCACTTTCGCCTGCTCCAGTGTGTGGCGGGCTTCGTCCGCCCTGCCCAGGCGGCGATAGCAAGCCGCGATTTGCATCAGCGCGTCCAGCACTTCGGGCTGATGCTGATAGCGGTTTGTGGCGGCCTCGTAAGCCCGAATCGCATCGTCGTAGCGCCCCATCTCGTAGAAGGCGGCTCCGCGGGCGAAGTAGCAGTTCCGCAAGATGGCCTGATCGGAGGCCTCGAGTTCCGTTTGCTCCTGCCGGCGGGTAAGGATGTCCTGCACTTGCTCGTATTGGGCAATCGCCGCGCCCAAGAGCTGCTGCATTTGCTTGTTGTGCTCGATTCGCGAGGTTTCGATCGTGTCGCCATCCAGCTTTTCTCGTGGGACCCGCGCACTACGGCGGTAGGCCTCGGCGATCAGGTAGCGGGCGTCGATCAGTTGCGGCGAATCGGGATAACGCTCGACGTATTCCTCGAGTCGCGGGATCGCCTCTTCATCGCGTCCTTCGACTTCGAGCAACGATCCCAAGGCGAACAGCGAATCGCGCCATTCAAGGCTCTTCGGCGTGAGGCCGCCATCTTCGAGATTCTCGCGGAGCAGCTTTTCCGCCTCTTTGGCTTCCCCTTTTTCGACATGTGCTTTGGCGGCCAGCAGGCGGGCACTATAACTGGCCGCGTCGGAGGCATAAGCGGCGATGCATTCGTTCAGGGCCTCAAGCGCCCGGTCGAAGTTCTCCAGCGCCAACTGCGCCGTGCCAAGGTTCAGGAGTGCACGGGGCCGCCGCCTCCGCAATTCGTACCGCAAGTATTCCTCCAACATCCGGACGGCTCCCCGGAAATCGTGACCGGCCAGATAGGAATCGGCGCTGTTCCAAACGTCTTCGGGATACGCGCGGCTCGCCAGTCTCAAGGCGGCCAACTGGCTGAATGCATCGCCGGCTTGCCGCAACTGGGCTCGTGCCTGACGGGCCGCCTCTCGACCTTCGACGGTTGACGAGCGGCCCACGTCGTGCGTCAAAGCCGCCGCCCAGGCTTGATGCGCTTCGGCGGCCAATTCGATTTGCTTCTCGCGCGTGAAGAGCGGGAACAGGACTCCCGTCAATTGGATCGCTTTCTCGAAGCGGCCCGCTTTGGCAAAAGTTTGATCGGCGTCGGACAACCGCTGGCGAATATTGTCGAGCGACAGCAGCGGATTGCGAAACTCGGCAGGATCCCCCACCGCGGCCACGGCACGCCGATAAGCGGCGATCGCTTCGTCGTCCTGATCCAATCGCCGCAGCAACAGGTCGGCCTCTTGAAACGCCGCGGCGATGCCCTCGATGCTTTCGGGATAGCCTTGTTGCGTGCGGCGAAACTGGTCGAGCGCCGAGCGCGGGTCGTTCATCGCCAGAAAGCATTGGCCAATGAGGTACATCGACTGCGGCACGATCCGTTCGGCCGAGTTGCCCCGATTCTGTGCCTTGCGGAGCGTATCGATCGCTTCGGCATATTTGTCTTGCACCGCGCGGCGGGCCTCGGCGGTCGGCGCGTCGCCGGCGTCGGCCTGCAATTTCTCGGCCGCCCGCATCAGCAACTGCCCCTGAAGAACGGTCGCGTCGGCATACGACGGCGAGTCCTTGGGAATCTGTTTGAGGACATCGAGGCAAGCGTCGATCTTGCCGTCTTTGAACAGGATCTGGCCCTTGGTGAGCAATCCCTCGAATTGCTCGCGCCGCGAAAGCTGCTTGTCGGCCAAATATTGCTCGATGTGACCCAGCGCCAGCTTCAAATCGGGGCGCGTGCCCCACAGGTAGGCTCGGGCCAGGAGCCGGTGGATTTCGTTGCTCTCGGCGGGTTGAGATTGGAGCGCTCGTTCGAGGATCGCTTGACTGGCCGTGTATTCCCGGCTCAGGCAGAGGCTCTTGCCCAACAGGAAGAGCCCTTTTCCTTCGCGCCCTTTGGGAAATCCTCCGCGCCGCGCATCTTCGAGATGGCGCGCCGCCAGCAAATAGTAGCGGCGCTGGTCCTCGTCCCACATCGAGTCGGCTTCCATGGCGGTTGCCGCCCCGAGCACAAAACTGGCTCCGCTCGACTCGGCCGCAGATATGCCTCTTTGGTCTCGCGTCAAGGCGGCCAGCCGCTTGGCGTCGGAGTAATTGCCGCGGTCCAGGGCCGCGAGCGCCGCCGCAAGGTAATCCTTCTTGGTTTGGGATTCGGTCTTCGGCTTGACGTTGAGCCACGTAAGCACGAGCGCAAGGTTCGCGCCGACCATCAATACGCCGACCAAGATGGCGATCCGCGCGCGGCGCGATATTCTCTCTCCGGCCCCGACAATCCCCGAGCGCAAACGGGACCAGACCCGGCGAAACCACGCCGGCGGCGGACTATCGGATTGTGGCTGCCGTTGGGCTTCCATGCTTAATGGCACAGTACGGTGTCGCGAACAACGTAGCAGGCACGCTCCGTGTGCCGTAGCTGTTTCGGCGCACGGAGTGTGCCGATTACGTTGGCCGAGCAACCGCCGCGACCGCGGCTCTGATCAAGATGAGGAAAAGTCGGCCGGCTTGTACACGAAAAGCAACCGTGCTGTCAATGGCGTTAGGCTGGGAGCAGCGGGCGGCGGGCGGTGTGTGGGGATTGCCATTAGCGGAATTCGCCAGAATTCCGTAGGGAACGGCCTCGGCGCCGTTCCTAATCCGCGCCGGCCCAGGGAACGCCGCGGAGGGCATTTCCTGCAAGAATCGCTGTGGCTAGCGGGGTCCGGCCGGCGATGACGGGGCCGCCGCGGCCGCGGAGATGCCCGTCCGCGTGATTTGCTCCATCAGCCAGCGATCCATGTCGGAGAGCATCCGCGGCGTCAAGTCGTCAGTCCCAGGATATTCGCGGAGCACGACCGACATGCCGGCCGAATGCAGCAGTCGCAGGTCGTCGCAGACCACATCGGTCGGATAGCGTTGTGAAGCCCGAGTGCAGGCCACGAAGATCGACAACTGCCGGGCCTGGGCCAACTGGGCCAGCGGCGCGTCGCCCGTCGGGAATTGGCCGCCGAACGAAAGCACGCCGGCAAAGCGCCGCGGCTGCCGCATGGCCACCCGCAGTGCCATCGTCCCGCCGCAATCGCAGCCGGCCAGAAAGACGCGGCCCGCGGCCAGATGGAATTTCGCCTGCGCGGTGGCCAGGCAGTCCAGGACCCGCTCTTCGGCCGCTTGAATGTGGCCGTCCATCTGCTGCCAGTTGAACGCGGCAGGATGCGCATTCGCACCAGCAGCCGTTCCCCGCGGGGCAATGGCCACGTAATTCCGCAAGCTGACGAGCGGCATGATCCGCTTCAATTGGTCCTCGTTGTCGTCGGCGCCGTGCAGCCAGACGATCAGCGGATAGGCGTAGTTGCGCTCGTAGTGCAGCGGAGCGAACAGCGCATGGGGCGCTCTTTCCGACCCGGCCCGCGAAAGAATCGCCTGGCTGACCTCGGACATTGCGGCGAGGCCCGCGGATCCCGTCACCCCGGAGGGTTTTGCGCCGAGCGAAGAAGTCGTGGCGGGTGGCTTTGGCGGTCGAATGCGGTTCATAAACACCCTAAGTTGTGCAAGTGGAGAAGATCCCATCCAAGCCGACACAAGCTGACCCGACGTACGCCTCCTCACAGCGACAACTCCCGCGTGGCTGGACGATAACGCAACTCCGGCAAGGATGTCAACGCGGACTACCGCGGTGCTAGCATCAACCCGTCAGCCCGGCCATGATCTTCACGAGTTCTTTCACGGCATCGACGCTCTTCTGGAATTCGGCCCGCTCGCTGGCGGTAAGTTCCAATTCGATCACTCGTTCCACGCCGCCGGAACCGAGAACCACCGGCACGCCGACGAAATACCCGCCGACGCCATATTGCTTGTCGCAATACGCGGCGCACGGGATCAGCCGCTTCTTGTCGCGCGTGATCGCCTCGACCATCTGCGCGGTGGCGGCGGCGGGGGCGTAATAGGCGCTTCCCGTCTTGAGCAGGCCGACGATCTCCGCGCCGCCGTTGCGAGTGCGGGTGATGATTTCGTCGAGCCGCTTGCGGTCGATCAACCGGCTGACCGGAATTCCGCCCACCGAAGTGCAACTTGCCAGCGGAACCATCGTGTCGCCGTGACCTCCCATCAACAGGGCCGAAACGTCCTCGACGCTGACGCCGAGTTCCATTGCCAGAAACGCCCGATAGCGGGCCGTATCGAGCACTCCCGCCTGCCCGACGACGCGCGCCGGCGGAAACCCGCTCACCTGCCAGGCCCGCTGCACCATCGCATCGAGCGGATTGCTGACGACGATCAGCACGGCGTTGGGGCTGGTGCTCTTGATTTCCGCCGCCACGCTGCCGACGATCTTGGCGTTAGTGGCCAACAGATCGTCGCGGCTCATGCCGGGCTTGCGCGCGATGCCGGCCGTGATCACCACGACGTCGCTGTCGTTGGTGTCGGCATAGTTGGTCGTGCCGACGATCCGCGAGTCGAAGCCGACGATCGGCGAGGCCTGCATCAAATCGAGCGCCTTGCCGGCCGGCATGCCTTCGGTTTGCGGGATGTCCAACAACACGATGTCCCCCAGCTCGGCGGCGGCGCACCAATGCGCCGTCGTCGCGCCGACATTGCCGGCGCCAATGATGGTGATCTTCGCTCGACGCATGGAATTCCCTCGCTCGATTTCGAGCCTATCCGAAAACCGCCGGGGACTGTCCCCCTTTTGCGCAGTCCGCGCAGCAAAACGGGGACTGTCCCCTTTGCCGAGGCGGTTCTCGGATAGGCTCTTCGCCATTTGGGGGTCCGACGGGTCTACCTCACCGCCAACCCTACCGAACCGTTTCCGCTTTGCAAAGGGGGCGAGGAAGGAAAGTTTGGCGCCGCGGGGCGACCCCTCTTGACAGGGCGACACGAGGTCGTTCGCAGATGGCATGGACCCATGCGGAATCGCTTGTTATGCTTTCGCCCCCATCCGTCAGGTCAGCTCGCTTCTCGCGCGGCAGTTCTTGATTTCGGGAAGCGTGTTGAATCTGTAGGGAACGGCCTCCGTGCCGTTCCGTGAACTTGCGGCACATTCGGAACGCCGCCGAGGGCGCTCCCTACGGGATTTCCTTGCGATGCACTTCGACTTTGTGATCGTCGGCTGCGGGATGTTCGGTTGCGTGTTCGCGCGATCGGTCGCCGACCGCGGCAAGAGCGCGCTCTTGGTCGACAAGCGCGATCACATCGGCGGCAATTGCTACACGGAACAGGTTGCCGGCATTCACGTGCATCGCTACGGTCCGCATGTCTTCCACACCAATAGCGACCCTGTCTGGCGATTCGTCAATCGCTTCGCCGAGTTCAACGATTATCGCCATCGGATCGCCGTGCGGTTTGGCGAGCGACTTTATTCCTTCCCGATCAATCTGCTGACGCTGCAACAGGTGTGGGGCGTCACGACGCCGCGCGAAGCGGAAGCGAAATTGGCCGCCGTCCGCATTCCAACCGATGAGCCCGAGAAACTCGAAGCCTGGATTCTTTCGCAAGTCGGCCGCGAGCTATATGAAATCTTCGTGCGGGGCTACACGACCAAGCAATGGGGCCGCGAGCCGCGCGAGCTGCCGGCCTCGATCATTCGCCGCATCCCGATCCGGCTGACCGGCAACGACCGCTACTTCGACGACCTTTACGAAGGCATCCCGCGCGGCGGCTACACCCGGATGTTCGAGAACATGCTGGATCATCCAAACATTCGCGTGGAAACCGGCGTCGACTTTTTCGCCCATGCGGCGAAACTGCGCGGCCTCGGCCGAACGCTGGTCTACACGGGCATGATCGACGAATTCTTCGACCATCGCTACGGCCGGCTCGATTATCGCTCGCTGCGATTCGAATCGGAAGTTCTCCATGGCGATTTTCAGGAAACGGCCGTCGTCAACTACACCGATGCATCGGTCCCCTACACGCGCATTGTCGAGCACAAGCACTTCGATCCTCAGCCGACGCGCCGCACGGTCATCACGCGCGAATTTCCGCAAGCTTTTGACGCCGGGCAAACGCCCTACTATCCCATTCGCGATGCCTGCAACTCGGCGATCTACGATCGCTATCGGGCGGCGGCGGCAGCCAGCGGAGTGATTTTCGGCGGCCGGCTGGGCACGTATCAATACTACGACATGCACCAGGTCGTTGCCCAAGCCATGACGCTCGCCGAGCGAGAGTTGGGAGTTGGCCGCACATCGCAGTTGAAGGCGGCGTAGGGGGTCGCGAAATGCTGACCACGTGCGTACTTCGGTTCGCCCTTCGGTCTGAGCCTCAGGGTCGAAGACAAGCGAACCGGCTAACGGAAATCGTTCGCAGTTCACGCGCATTCTCGAACGCCGCGCCTAACTTTCGCGTCCCGCCCATGCAACGCAACCTGATTCTGACGGCGATTGGCGACGGCAATGTGCTCGACACATGGTTCGACCGCCCGGACCAGCGGCAGTTCGATCTGTTCGTGGTCGACTTTCGTCCTGGTCCGCGCGCCGCGCCACCCCACGCGACCTATTTCGTCGAGCATGCGGGCTTCAAGCCTGAGCACCTCGGTTTTGTCGCGGCGAATTTCGAGCCGGAATTGCGGCGCTACGATTGCATCTGGTGCCCCGACGACGATATCGCGCTCGACACGGCCAGCATTAACGCGATGTTTTCCATGTTTGAGCGGTATCGGCTCCAACTTGCCCAGCCGGCCATCGCCGAAGGGGACGTTTCCTTTCAATCCTTCCGGCCGCAGCCCGGCGCCGTGCTGCGTTACACGCCCTTCGTCGAAATCATGTGCCCGCTGTTCACTTGCGAGGCGTTTTTCCGCGTGCGGCACACGTTCGCCGCCAGCCGCTCGGGCTGGGGAATCGACCTGGTCTGGCCGCAGTTCTTTGGTCAGCGCGATTTGGCCATTCTCGATTCCATTCATGCCCGACACATGCGGCCGCTGGAGATCGGCGAATTGTATGTTCGATTGAAAAAGCTGGGCATCGATCCGCGGCAGGAGCGCGACGAAGTGGTCCGCCGCTGGGGAGGCATCTCGGAGCGCGCGGTCCGCAGGATGCATTTTGGCAAACAGCCGATGCCGACTCTCTTCGAGCCGGGCTTTCGCCGCGGCTTATGGCGCCGGGTCTCCGACCGGATCATGCGCCGAGCCGCGTAGCGGATTCTCGTCGGTGGACTCCGACGGGACGTGCCGCGCCGCATCTACCGCCGTTCTTTGCGCTCGCGCATAATTGCTTGAGTTCCGAGCCATTCCCCAATTGTTTACGCGAGTCCCACCATGCCGCAATGGCCGATGGATCAAGCCGGCGCCCATCGCTGGTTCGCCGTGGAGTTTAACAACGAAGCCTGGAGCATCGTCGAGTCGTCGCCTCGGTTGCCCGATCAGATCGACCAGATGCTGCATCTGGCCCACGCGGCGCTTGTGCATTGGTCGCAAGTCGGCACGCCGCTGAATCGCCAGCGGGCGCTTGATCTCTTGGCCCATGCCCACGCCGCCGCCGGGTTCGGCCAACTGTCGCTTCAATTCGCGGAGCAGGCCTGGCAACTCAGCCTCGAAACTGGTGACGGGCAAACCCCGTTCGACCGCGCCGAGGCGCACTCCACGATGGCAGTCGCCTTGCGCTCCGCCGGGCATATGTCAGAGGCCGAAGAGTGGCGCGGAAGGGCCCTTCAAGCGGCCAGCCAACTGGACGCCGAAGACCGCGCCGCGATCGAGAGATTGCTGAATCTGCCGGGCTAAAGGACGTTGCCCAAATGTGGACCCTGGCGGCAAGAATCATCGCTGTCTTGATGGCGATTGCCTATGTCGTGGCAATGATCGTTCACGAGCAGGAGATCAACCGCGGCGTTGTCTACGTGTGCTTGATGGTGTTGGTGCCGCTGGCCCTCATCTGGTTTCCGGAAGAGCTTGGCAGCCTCACGGGCTATGTCGGACGCGGAGGCGATATCGACACTGAAACGCCGCCGGCCCTTGTCGCATTCATCGGCTGGTTCTTTCTTCTCGGCTACCCCGTGATCATCTACTTCTTGCTTTTTCCGGCGCACTGAATCTTGCGAGTTGAAAAGCGTTGCCGTCGCCCCTTTTTCTCCGCGATCTCTGCGGCCTCCGCGTTTCACGCGTCCCGGGGCCAGTTAGAAGAATTCGACTCTTTCGGTCCCCGCAACAATTCCGTTGTGCGGGACCACGTCATGCTCTTTCTCCTGTCATCCACCTTGATTACAATTCTTCCTCGCGTTCCCGGTGGGATCGTACACGTATCTCGGAGGATCAGCGACTCCGGTCCGACTTGGGCGACTCGCAGCTTCTTGTCCTCGACGAGCAAGAACAATTCGACGTGAGCGGAGAAGCCGTCTTTCCATTGGATTCCCATGATTGATTATTCTCCGGAAGCGCTGGCACAGGATGGAGTGTGGGCGTCATGAAAGTTAGGTGGAAAACCTTCGCGACCATTGTCCCGAGGCGCGGAGAACTCGAGTCGTGTTGGCGCCGGCCTGAAGGGCCGAGGGAGCCCAGCCCAGGGTGCAGCGGCGCGGCCGCGGAACCCTTGTATGTTTCTTCGGCGCGAGTGATCGACGTACCCGTGGGTACGACGGAGAATGAAATTGTCACCGCCGTGGGACGGCCTGCGCAGCGGAGGCGAGCGCCAGCGAGCCGGAGCGGAGCGGGCCGTCTCACGGCGGCGGGCGGCGAGGTGAGGGCACCGGCCACTTGCCAACCATCGGTCGAGAACGAAAATGCCGAAATGAAGCGGGCTTGTTCTGGGGACGTTGCTCCCCAGGACAAGCGGTTGGCCGGAGATCGAGGAACCCTCGGAGACGCGAACTCCGTGACCCAGCGTGATCGCGGCCAACCTCTTGAATCTAACCCGAACAGCCGCTCGCACCGAGTTGTGCCGCAGGCCCGCTCGAGTACGTATTCGCAAGGAAGGGATGTTTTCATGGACGGCTTCATTTCTGTAGGCATCGATGTTTCCAAGGCAGCGTTGGACGTGGCCCTGTCGCCGCAGGCGAAACCCTTCCGCGTCGATAACGATCGCGAGGGGATCCAAAAACTCCTCGCCAAATTGCCGGAACCAGGCACGTGCGTGATCACCCTCGAAGGGTCCGGAGGGTACGAACGGCTCGTCATCGCCGAATTGCTCGATCGTGGCCACCGACTCGCGATGGTCAATCCGCGACAGGTCCGCGACTTTGCCAGAGGCATGGGAATCCTCGCTAAAACCGACGCCCTGGATGCCGCCGTACTCGCCCGATTCGGCGAAGTCACCCAACCGCGCTGGCTGGAAAAACCCGCCGGCCCGCAAGCCGAATTGCAGCAGTTGGTCGAACGTCGTCGGCAGCTCATCGAACTGCGAACGGCGGAAACCAATCGCTTGTACCAAGCATCGTCCAAGATCGCCAAACGCAGCATTCAAGCGGTTCTCAAGCTCTTGGAAAAACAAATCGAGACGCTCGAAACCGAGATTGCCAACCTCGTTGACAAGCACGAAGACTGGAAACAGAAAGCCGAGATCCTCACCTCCGTGCCCGGCGTGGGACCGATTACCGCCATGTCGCTCCTCGCCGATCTGCCCGAACTCGGACAACTCAGCCGCGAAGCGATCACGTCCCTCGTCGGACTTGCCCCTTTCAATCACGACAGTGGAAAACTCAAAGGACAACGAGCCATCTGGGGCGGCCGCGCCGACGTACGCACCACGCTCTACATGGCCGCCCTCAGCGCCGTTCGCTGCAACGACACACTCAAAATCTTCTACAAACGACTCTGCAACGCCGGAAAACCTTTCAAAAAAGCCATCACCGCCTGCATGCGAAAACTCCTTGTCATCCTCAATACCATGGTCAAAACAAACTCTACCTGGAACTCCAATCATGCTTAAAAATAACCTTGACAAAAAACACAGCCGCTGGGTCCACGATTTCCAAAGCTTGCTAAGCCCTGAAAGGGCGACCGAGTTCCGACGTCGACTTCGCCAATCGATCGTTGAATGGCGCATTTTCCGGCGGCCCTTCAGGCCGCAATAGCATTTTGCTGGATCGCGTACCCAGGGCTGCGCTCAATTCTCCTTGCGGAGAATTTCACTGCGCCCTGGGCTGGGCTCCGGCGGCCTTTCAGGCCAAGGACAATGCGGCCGACCGAATTAACAAGAATACATACAGTGGCGAACGATCGCTCACCGCAGCGGATCCGCCAGCAGGGGCACCGCTCCCGGCGCGGCGCCAATGGCGGTTTGCCCGCCGAATCGTTTCAACCGCCGGGCGAAGCGGATTGCGGGGCCTTCGATTGCCAGGTGCAATGCGTGGGCCACGCCGATGCTGGCCGCCAGGCTGAGCACGAGCCAGAAGGCAGCGGCCACCGCCGAGTCGCCGGTGAGTTCGTAGCCGAGCGTCGTGATGATCCAGCTTATCGGATAATGGATCAGGTACAGAGAGTACGAAATCTTGCCGAGCCGCTGGAGCCAGCCGAAGTTGAGCCAGCGCTGCGAACGGCCCGTCTGAATGACGCCGTAGATGGCCACTCCCGTGATGAGCGCTATCCGCATATCGAGCGTCCACTCGATCTGCTGCCGCATCAGAATCGCGGCTACATAAGCCCAAAACGCCAGCTTCGGCGTGCGCCCCTCGAGCGTCCACCAAGCCAACGCCCCGAGGAAGAAGAAGGCGAAGAAATGGACCACCCAGTCGGTGTTGTCGCGGTCCAGGCTGAACCAAAACAACGAAGCCACGGCCAGCGGAGCGAACGTGAGAATCAGCGGCAGCCAATGCGCTCCCTCGGCCCGATCGCTGCAATGCGCCGTCAACCGTTGGGCAAAACCCAACAGCACGGCAAACAGGATGTAGAACTGCACCTCGATGCAGAGCGTCCAGAAACCGGCCGATAGGTTTTGGTAACCCAGGATGTTCTGCAAGTAAAACACGTGAGCGAGCACCTGGTCCCAAGTCGGGGCGTCGTCCATCAATCCGTCGTCGATATCGAACATCGAACTGGTGATCGCATACAGACCGATGACGAATGCGATCGTGAACCAATAAGGCGGGTCGAGGCGCAGCGATCGACGGAGTGCGAAATTGCCCAGGTAGCTGGGCGTGATCCGCGCACCGCGGAGCGTGTAGGCAATCACGAATCCGCTAATCACGAAAAACATCTGCACGCCCGCCCAGCCGTGGTGCAGCGCGAAATCCAACGGCTTGGGCACGACCGTCGCAGCCAGCTCGGGCAACGGCCCGTAGTGATAAATGTGAAACGCGGCCACCCCAAGCGCCGCCAGCCCGCGCAGTGCATCGACAAACGCGAATCGTTGACCGCTTGCTTCGACCGTCGCGATCGCGGCCTTGCTGCCCGCCGCGGCGACTCGATCGCGAAACAAACTCGTCCGCGTACGACGCACCGCGGCCATCATCGCTTTCGGAAACTCCATTTTTCTCTCTCCGGTCGAGCATTCTCAAAGCAGCAAAAACATGACCGATCGCGACGACCTCCATCTTGCCGTCGTCCGCGATTATCGAGTTTCGCCGCTTTGGCCAATAGGGGGCCAAAGCTGTAGCAACTCACGCGCCGTTGGGCTGATCCGGCCTGCAGCGCGAATGCCGCTGGCGGCATAAGCCCGGCTCGGCTAGCAACTTATGTGCGGCGTGCCGCTTATGCCGAGAAATCCGGCGTGACAGCATTGTTCAATCTCGACGTGCAAAATGCTTAGAAACTGCGCTGGTCTTTAACGCATCTGAAATCTAGCTCAGAGCAGCTGCGTAGGGTGCGTCAAGTCCGCGCTGACGCACCGGAACCCGGCAGCACGTTCGATTGATCGTGGCGCGCGGTGCGTCTGCGCTTCGCTGGACACACCCTACGGCTTCAACTCTACCTCAAAGTAGCCGCAATCCTTGCGGCAGGCTTTCGCCGAATACGAGGCTCTGCTCAGCTTCTTCAAGCTGCCCACCATCGGCGACAAGCTGGATGAAATGCGGCGGCACTTGGCGCACGTTGAACCAATCGAGCACTTTCGAGCGCAGCGAGTCCGGCACGTCGCGATAGCGATCCCCCGTCTTGCGCGCCATCTGCATCAGCGCCAGCGGAATGGTCTCCACTTCTTTCGGCAGCTTCATCAATCGCTCGGCCCATTGAATCACAATATCCGCCGGGACGACCGTATTGAGCGGGCCATACATCGGCACGCGCTGGCCGATTCGCCCGAGCGCCCAGATCGCCGCGCTCTCGACCGTGCTCACCTTTTCGCGCGGGGCGATGTCGAGCAGCGTGTTGCCCAAGTCGATCTTGTCGGGGATGCTCAATAATTCGAGCGAGCCGAGCATGCGCCACAACTCCGCCGCCTCGTGCGATCCGGATCGCGATTCCAGCCCGCGGCCTTTCGCCAGGGCCCGATGAGCGTTGCGAATCTCGGCGATTGGCGGCTGGGCGAGCGCTCGCTGCTGGCCCGCCGGCAACCCGCCCGCGATCCGCCGCCAGAGAATCCACCACTCGGCTCGCGAAGTGGGATTGTTGTAGGCGAGCGAGCCGAGCAGCCGCCGCGTCTGCGCCACGCGCCAATCATCGACGGCCATTCCATAGCCGGGGCGCAGCGCGAAGCCGAGCAAGCTGAGCCAGCGGGCCTCGTGGGCAGGGCTTCGTTTCCGCCCCGCCTCGACCTCCATCAGCGCTTCCCACATCTCGCGCATTAAGGACGGCGGCCAAGCGGATCGGGGGATCTCGGTCACTTCCGCCAGGCGTTTGACGAGACTCTCCGGCTTGAGGCGCTCGGCATCGCTCGCCGAGCCGAAAGTCTGGCGGATCAACTGCCGGCAGGCGTCTAATAGCGCTAGATCGACGATGCCCGCCCGCTCGCCGAGACCTTCGTGACCGGCCAGGTCAGTTCGCGTCGCCGCCCGAACGTCGAATTGAAGCCGCCACGTTCGCGGACCGGCGATCTCGCTGCACCAAAGTTCGAGCGTGCCGATCTCCGTAAGCCGCACGTGCAGATGAACGGCGACGTGGTCGGCCGCGCCGGTTTTCTTGCCGGATTGCAGCACGGTGCGGATCGGCGGCAGCGCGGTCATCCGCTCGGGATCAATCGCGGCGATGTCACCCGCGCGAGCGGTAAGCTGCGTGCTGGAAACATACAGCGGGAACTCGACCGGCTGCCGGATGAGCAGGTGAAACTCGCGATCCGTCAGCTCGATCGACTGCCCCTCTTCGATGCCCGCCGGCAGAATGCAGACCGCCGACGGCGCGTCATCGGCAGTCGTGGCGCCGATGAAATACGATCGCGCCAAACCGGCGGCAATCCGCACTCCCTGCCCGCGGCGCACCATGCCGTAATGGGCGGCCCCGCGCGCGACGGCCAAATCGCGGCGCTCGTTCTCGAGCGCTTGCGGCTGCCAGATTTGCCGGCCGGTGGGAAACCAAGAGCAAATCACGTCCAAAAGGCGGTCGCGCAAAAGCGGCGCATCGAATACGCCACCGTTGAAGAGCACCACATCGGGGCGGGCCGGATCGTGGTCGGTCGGCCGCGCCGCGCCGGGCGGCAGCGCCACAAACCGATGCGCCGTAAGAAAGGCCGCGAGATAGCGCGTGATCGCCGAATCCGCCGCGTAAGGCAAGCCGAACTCTTGAAACCCCGACCGCCGCGCAACTGGTTTTTCGTCGAGCGGTACGAGCGGGAAAAAGCCGTCCACCAGCAACCGCTGCACTTCGTCGCGCGCGAGTTCCACTTGCAATCCACCGCCGATCAGCCGCGAGCCGGAGCCGGGAAGACTCAGCGTCAATCGTTCGGGAGGTTGATCTCCTAACAACGCTTCCTTCACCTGCCGCGAGCGCTGCACCAGCACCGACCATTGCCGCGGCTCGAGCTTGCCGCCGCCGACGAGCTTCTGCTCGACGTGATGCGCGAGCGCCAGATCGAGATTGTCGCCCCCCAGGATCAGATGCTCGCCAACCGCCACACGATGAAACTGCGTCTTTCCCTGGCCGTCGCGATCGACGCGGATCAGCGTGAAATCGGAGGTCCCGCCACCGATGTCGCAAATCAAAATCTTTTGCCCCGGCTGGACCAATTGCTCCCAATCCTCGCGGTGGGCATTGATCCATTGATAAATGGCCGCTTGCGGCTCTTCGATGAGCACCACGCGCGGCAGCCCGGCCGCGGCCGCCGCCTTGACCGTCAACTCGCGGGCAACTTCATCGAACGAGGCGGGGAGCGTGAGCACGACCTCTTGAACCTCAAGCGGCTCGCGCGGAAAGCGATGATTCCAGGCCGCCCGGATATGCGCCAGATACCGCCTGCTCACCTCGACCGGCGACAGCCGATCGACGTCGGGCGCGCCGTGCCAGGGCAACAGGTCCGCGAGCCGATCGACCCCCGAATGACAAAGCCACGACTTGGCCGAGGCGATCAACCGGCCCGGAACGATCGCGCCCTGATCGCGGGCGAAGACGCCGACCGCGTAACCGGAATCCTCCTTGCTCCACTGCAGCCGCAAGGCGCCAGCGGCGAATTCGCCTTCGGCCCGCTGATAGTGGAACGACGGCAGCGTCTCGCGGGCTTCGACCACACCGGGCGCGACAAGTTGTGGTACACCGAACGTCTCAACCTGCCATCGCTCGGCACTCGTATCGACGAACGCGACGGCCGAATTGGTCGTTCCCAAATCGATGCCGACGACGTAGCGGCTGGCGGTTTCGGAGTTTTCAATCGGTTCAGTGGTCATTTCCCTTCCGCGTCTTCTCGGACGCTGAATTCTAGCTTCCAGCGATGATCGGAATTCGTGCTCACGCACCAGAGTTCGAAGACACCGAGTTCTGTGATGTGGGAATGGAATCGGACCGGCACATAGGGATCTTCCAAATCCTGGGCGGGCGGAAGCGTTGCTTCGAGCGAATCGGTCTCCGACAATTCATCGTCGCTCCAAGAGCCGAGCATGACGCCCGGCTTGTCGTTTTTGCGAACGGCGGAGCTGAAGAAGCGAAACACCGAATGCTCGCCGACGACCACGCCGACCTCGCCACCGGGGACATCCGCTTCCGTCCCTTCTTCCATCCCGAACGGCACGACGCACAGCGCTCGCAGCGGGCGAACGGCGCCGGGGATCGCCAACCCGGCCGTCTCGATGCCGACGTAGTACGACCGCGCCGTTCCGCCGCGGATGCGGATGCCGCGACCCTGCTTCGCCGAGCCATAGCAGGCGGCGCCGCGAGCGACGGCGAGTTCCAAATCGTGGTTCCCCTCCAGGCACTTCGGCGCCGCTTTCGCGCCGAACCAGCCGCTTAGCACCTCGACCAACCGCTCGCGGAGCAAGTCGGCCTTGAACACTCCGCCGTTGAAGAGCAGATGCGTCGGCCGGATTGGGCCATTCTTCGCATCGCCTTGTGCAGCAAGGAAGGCCGCCAGGTGCCGCGTGATGGCCGTATCGGATTCGAACGGGAGCCCGATCTCGCGGAAGCCGCTGGCCCGCCGCTGCGCCGGCTTATCGGTCAGAGCGCAGGCAGGAAAGAAACCGTCCAAGAGAAGCGCGCTGGCCGTCTTGCGGTCGAAATCGACCGAGATCGTGCCGCCGATCAACTTGCTCCCGCGGCCGAGGATCGTCACCGGATGCTTCTTTGGACCGTCCGCCGCGAAGAGTGTTTCCTTCGCTGTTCGGCAGGCATGCCAGAGCGAGACCGATTGCCAGGGATCCAGCTCAACTTTCTTTTCATTGAACGCGGCAGTCACCTGATGAGCCAGCGCCAAATCCATATTGTCGCCACCCACCAGGATATGATTGCCGACCGCGATCCGCCTCAGGGCCAGCTCGCCATCCTCTTCGGTCACTCCGATCAGCGTCAGATCGGTCGTGCCGCCGCCAACATCGCAAACGAGGAGCGTATCGCCCACTTTCAGCTCGCGCCGCCAGGCGTCGCCCCGATCGGCGAGCCAAGCGTAGACCGCCGCCTGCGGCTCTTCGAGCAGCACCAGGTTGTCCGGCAGTCCGGCCGTGATCGCCGCCTCGCGCGTGAGTTCGCGGCCGCTGGCGTCGAACGAGGCGGGCACCGTGAGCACGACCTGCTGCTCGCGAACCGGCGCGTCGGGAAACGCGGCTTCCCAGGCGGCGATCAAATGTTGCAGATAGCGCCGCGAGGCGGCGACCGGCGAGACTTTCGGCACCTCCTCCGGCGCTCCGAACGGCAAGATCGGCTGGTGCCGATCGACGCGGCTGTGGCAAAGCCACGATTTGGCCGCGACGACCGACCGCATCGGCACGTCGGCCGCCTGCTTGCGCGCCAATTCGCCGACGACGTGGTCCCGTCCTTTCTCCCACGGCAGATCGTAGGCGCCGGAGCCGCGCTCATGCTCGGCCGCCAGATAGAGGAACGACGGCAGCATCGAACGCGCTTCGACCAACGACGGCGCGACAAGCTGCGGCACCGGCAGAATCTCGACCGCCACGTTCTCGACCCCCAGCGGCAAAAAAGCCAGTACGCTGTTGGTCGTCCCCAGGTCGATGCCCAAGACATATTTGGCAGCCATATCAAGCAATCTCGACTTCCGCGGGGGCCACAACGAGCAGCGCTTTCTCGCCGCCGCTCCACTCGGGCAGGTCGCAGCGCGTGGCTTCCCATCCGTGATGACAAAGCTTGCCGCGAAATGGCGGCGGGCCGGTGACGTTGCCGCTCAAATGAATCCGCGTTGGATCGAAGCCGTCGGGCACGTCGACCATTGCGCCTTCTGCCGCTGACTCGATCTGCTTCAACCCGAAAACCCGCTCGATCGCCGCGGCACACTCGCGATGGATGTCGCGCACGGCGGCGCCGATCTGGGCGTCACTGTAACCGGCGATCGGCTCCTGGAAAAAGTCGACCAGCCGCGCCTCGCGCTGTAGCGCCGCCAGCAGGTTCAAAGCGTCGTTGCGCGCGTCAGCTTTTTTTGCGGGCTTCGGCGCCGACACTTCCACCACTGGCTTCTGCTCGATCGCCGGCAGGTTCTGTCCCTCGAGCGCCCGCTCCACCTGCTCGGCCACCAAGGCGTTCGCCAACACCCGAAAAAACGCCCGAAACGCCAGTGCGATTCTATGCATAGTCGGATTCGATTGAAGGACGGTCGTTGCTTCAACGCCTACGTATACCGCACATCGCGGAATTCCGGCTCGAAGAAGGCGGGCAAGAGGCCGTCGGCGTGGAGCAGGCCGGCGCGGGTGAGGCGAATTTCGTCGCCGTCGAGTTCGACGTAGCCGTCGTCTTGATGCTGCTTCCAAACATCTAGCCACTCGTCAACAATCTCCGCGCCGAACTTGTCGCGGAAATAGGCCGCGTCGAGCCGGCCCGTTTTGAGCTGGAGGATCATCTCGCGAATGAGAAGCTGGTGTGGCGTCGGCCGCATTCCGCGACCCAGCGGCAACTCGCCGCGCTCCAGCGGTCCGACGTACTGCGGCCAGTCGGGCAGGTTCTGATAGTGCACGCCGGACACATGACCGAAGCTGGCCACGCCGGTCGCGAGCAAATCGCTCCCGCGCCAGAGATTGTCGCGATAGCTGAAGTTCACCTTGTTCTTGTCTTTTACCAGCGTGTAGGCGCTCGAGACGGAATAGCCCGCGGCGAGCAGCTCGTCAAACGCATGATCGACCCAGGCCCGCTTGGTCGGCCAATCGGCCACGGGCGTCTCGATGCGATTGCCGAGGATGTCTTGCGAATAGACTGTGTTGAACGGCAGCTCCATCTGATAAATGGTGACGCTGTCGGGCGAGAGGTCGATCGTGCGGCGGATGTTTTCGCGCCAATTTTCCCACGTTTCGCCGACCATGCCGGAGATCAGATCGATGTTCGTCTCGGGGAACGCCGCGTCCTGAATCCACTGCCAGGATTTGTACACTTCGCCCGACAGGTGCGCCCGGCCGTTTTCCTCGAGCACGGCGTCGCTGAAGTTCTCGATGCCGAGGCTGATCCGCGTAATGCCGAGTTCCTTGAGCTTATGGACTTTCGGCTCGGAGAGCGTCCCCGGCTCGCATTCGAACGTGACCTCTTCGGCGTGGTCCCAATTGATATTCGCTCGAAGCCGATCGACCAGCGACGTGAGCTGCTTGGCGCTCAAGAAGGAGGGCGTGCCGCCGCCGAAATAGACGAACCGAAACGGCCGGCCTCCCATCACCGGCAGCCGGCTGACCAACTCGATCTCGCGCGACAAGGCCGCGACGTATTGCTCGACCTCGTGCGCGTTCTTGTCGGTATAGACCCGGAAATAGCAGAATTTGCAGCGCTTGCGGCAAAACGGAATGTGGAGATAGAGACCGAGCGGCACGTCAACCGGCGGCGACTCGAGCGCCCGCCGCACTTCCGGCAGCGCGTCGGCCGTCCATTGCGAAAAGGGGGGATAGTTGGCAATGAAATAACTGCCGACTTCGGTCTTCGTGGTTTCAGTGGTCATGGATTCCCAATCGGTAGGTCAGGCCGTGGCCTGACAGTCAGGCTAAGAGCCTGACCTACGAGTTTTCGGTCTTCGTGGCTTGGGCGGTGATATGTGCGTGGCTAGATTAGGGCGTCTTCGCTCCTAGGCAGTAAACAATTCCATCGTCGCTGGCGATCAGGATGCGGTTAGAAGCGACGGCGGGACTGCCGGTGAACGAGCCGCCGGCTTCGTATTCCCAAACCTTCTTTCCCGAGGCGCGATCGAGAGCCGTAATCCGCCCATCCGTGCCGCCGAAGAACACTCGATCTCCGACGACGACCGGCGAGCAATCCGCGCGACCGTGAGTTGCAAACTTCCACAAGAGCTTGCCCGACTGCGGGTTCAGCGCGCGCACTTGCCGATGACTGGCGAAGATCACTTCCTCGGGCAATACGGCCGCGCTGGAAACGATCTCTGCGTCGTTGGCGTCAGTCCATTTCCAGAGCACCGTCGCCTTCTTCCAATCGATGGCAAAAAACACGCCCCCTTGCGTGCCGAAGTAGACAGCATCTCCGCGCACCGCGGGAGTCGAGCCGGTCGGCGAATCGATATCAACCGCCCCGACTTCGGTCCCCTTATTCAATTCGACCACGTGAAACTTGCCGTCGCAACCGGCGAGGAACGCCCGGTCCTCGACCACGGTCGGCGAGCAGCGGAGTTGTTCCTCGAGCTTGAACCGCCAAGCCTCTTTGCCGCTCTTGGCATTGAGGCTATAGAACGTGGCGTCCTGCGAGTCGAACAGCACGGTGTCTTTGAAGAAATTGGCGCTGGAATCAATCTCGGCCTCCGTCTTGAAAGACCACTTCGGCTTGCCGGTGGCGGCATCGAGGCAGTAGAACGTGCCGCCGGTGTCGCCAACGTAGATCAGCCCGTTGCGAACGGCCGCAGAGGCGTTGAATCCGTCTTGCGAAGTGAATTTCCAATGCTCCTTGCCGGAGGCGAGATCGATCGCTCGAAACGCGCCGTCCAGATCGCCGATGTACACCATGCCCTCGACGACAATCGGTGTCGCGGCAAAGCCCCCTTTGGGGACCTCGAATTTCCAAACTGCGTCGAGATTGTCCGGAAGCGTAGACCGGGCCACGCCGCTGGCCCACGCATCGCCGCGCACTAGCGGCCAATCGCGGCCGGCAAGGTCAACAGCCGCGATCGCGTCGGCGGTACAACCGAGGCGGCAGACGCCAAAAGCAATCGAAGCCGCGATTAAGGCGAGAAATAGCGTGTGCCACTGCTGGCTTGCCAGCAGTGAAGCGCGGTTGACCAGCGCTAAACATCGCCTGGGCATGGCACTTGTCCAATCCAAAATCCAAAATCGACAATCCACAATCTCAATACGCTGCCCGATACAGCGCCAACAACTCCGCCTCATCCACCTTACGCGGATTGAAGCTGCCGGTCCATTGCTTCGCCGCTTCGGCGGCCAGTTGCGGCAGCCGGTTCGGATCGACACCGCATTCGGAAAGTCGGCTTGGCAGCTCGGCATGGTGAGCCAATTCGGCCACAAAGCCGGCCAGCCCGTCGGCCCCAGTCTCGGCGGCAGGAAAACCATTGCCCGCCGCCGTGCATTCCAACAGATCGTGATACCAGCCGTTCACCTCCGCCCCGTTGAAACGGATCACGTGCGGCAGCATCAATCCAACCGCTTGGCCGTGAACGATCTGATAGTTGGTTGTGAGCGGATTGGCCAGGGCATGGGCCGCCCCGAGCATCGAGTTCTCGATCGCCAGCCCGGCGAAGCACGCCCCGAGTTGCATTCCACTGCGGGCCGGCAGGTCATTCGGATCGTCGAGCACACGGGCAAAATTCTCGCCGAGCAACAACCACGCCTCGCGACTGAAAGCCAACGACGCCGGATTGCGCGACCGCGTGACGTAGGTTTCGAGCGCATGAGCGATCGCGTCGATTCCGGTGAGCGCGGTCACGCGCCGCGGCTGCGTGACCGTAAGCGAGGGGTCGAGCAGGGCGATGCGGAATGCCGCCTTTTTGTCGCCGCAGGCCATCTTGACGTGCGATTGGGCGTCGGAGATCAAGGCGAACGACTGCGTTTCGCTCCCCGTGCCGGCGGTGGTGGGGACGGCGATCATCGGGAGCATCGGCCGCGTGGCCTTGCCGACGCCCAAGTAATCCTGCATCCGCCCGCCGTTGGTGAACAGGAAGTTGATCCCCTTGGCGCAATCCATCGAGCTGCCGCCGCCGAGACCCACGAGCAATTCCGGCTCGTAGCGTCGGGCGAGCGCCAGCCCGGACTCGACATCGTCGGTAGTCGGATTCTCGGTGACGCCGTCGAACAAATGCGTTTCGATCCCCGCCCGCCGCAGCGCCGCCAGCCCGTGCTCGGTGTGGCCCGCGGCGATGATGCCCGGATCGCTCACCACGAGTACGCGCCGCGCCCCGAGTTCGCCGGCCAATTCCCCCAGTGCATCGACCTTACCGGGGCCGAACACGATCCGCGTGCGAGGATGGAAGTCGAAGGGGATCATCAGGGGCGAGGGGCAAGGGGCAAGGGGTGAGGGGAAGCAAAGCGCACACGCAGCGAAATGCGCCGAATCGGCGGGTCAGTTGTCGGTATTACAATCATGGCGTGTTTCGCTGCGGCACGCGAAGCGTGCCCTACTTTCCCTCGCCCCTCATCCCTCGTCCCTCATCCCTTTGCAACGCCCGGGCGCGGAACAGGAAATCCACGATGTTTCCTTCGTGCGGCTGGAGCCAGTTGAGCTTGGTGGTGGGGATCGGGCCGAGGTTCAGGCGATCGATGTGCGTGGCGTCCGTGAGCGCTTGTTGGAAGGGTTCGTCGTTGGTGATCGCCGTGCAGACGAGGGTCGGACCAACCGCGTCGATCATCTGCTCCTGTGGGCATTTTACGACCGTCGCGAATGGGAACATGTATTCTTTCTTTGCAATCGCCGCCGCCGGCGAATCGCAATGCGCGACGACGGGCCGCACGTAGCCGTAGCGCTCATGCTCCTCAAGCCGCGGACCATAGGGACCGGTGGAATGCTCGACGCCGGATTCGCGCAAGTCGGCTTCGATGGCGTTCCAGATGCCGGTCGCGGCGGCGGGCACGGTGAAGGCCGCCAAACCCGCCTGCGGATCCTCAGGCGGCTTCGGCTCGATCGGCCCCAGCCGCTCGGCGAGCGCTGTGGCGATTTCGCGCGTGTGCCGCGAGGCCCAAACGCCCGAGCAATTGATGCAGCCGCGGCCGCTGTTGACGTAGATGCTTTCGACCATCAGGTCGAGATACTCAGGCCAACGATCGACCACGTCGTCCCCCAGCAGAATCTTGCTGAAGCCCGGACCGTGCGCCTGGACTCGCGGGTTCCCCTTGTAGCGATCGACGGTCGCCGTGCCGCCGAAGATCATGCTCCGATCGCAGCTTGCCAGCACTGCCGCTCCGACGTCGCCGCCCCCTGGATAGACCGAGATCGCTTCGGCCGGGATTCCGGCAGAAACAAACGCGGCCGCCATGCGATAGGGCGTCCACGGCTCTTGCGGACCCGGCTTGAGCACCAGCCCAATCTGCATCGGAATCACGGGTAGCCAAAGCGTATGCACGCCGGGCGAGTTGGAAGGCAGCACGAGCCCGACGGCGTTCGTCTGCGCCTGAAAGCTGACGATCACGCCGCGATTCTCGACGCCGTAGCCGCGGCTCAAGATTTCCAGCGGCAGCCCGCGGGTCAGCGCGTCGAGCATCTGATCCATGTGCGAGAGCACGAACAGGTTCTTCTGCATGTTCGCCCGGCACATGTGCTCGGGCAGACCGGTCGAGGCGGATTGCGCGCGGACGAATTCATCGGGCGACTGCGTGCCGTCGCCAATCGGCAGCGTGGCGTTGAGATAGAGTTCGCCGGCCTTCTTGACGCGGGCGATCAAGTCGTCAGTCGGAATCTCACGCAGCCGCTTGCGAGCGGTAGCGGCATGGCGCATATCGCGCTGCAACAGCCCGCCGTTCGCCTGACTCACCCGCGCGATCGGCTCGCCGGTGATGAAGTGAACGACCTCGTCCTTCTCCAGCGAGTCGTACGGTTTGCCCCAACGCAAGACAGGGATGTTCAACATTAGTACACTCCTACGGTCGTCGCCTCCGCGAGTTCATGGAACGGCCGCACGCCGCTCACGCCGTCCCACGGGTATTTCTCGAAGGGCGGCTCGCGCTCTCCTTCATCCCGCTCGAGGAAACCGGGAACGAAAAACTCCTTGGTGAGCGTCGTGAGCTTCACGCGGCCGGTTTGACCGTAGCCGACAATCCGGTCGCCATCATTGAAATCGACGACTTCGATCACCGCTCGCGGCTGTGGGGCATAGTAGCTAATCTTGTAGTCTTCGTCGGCTGTGACCGGCTTCGAGGCGGCTAGGCCCATCAGCGTGTTGCCATAGGTCGGCGTCATGTACACGCCGTCGAGGAATTCTTCCGTAGCGAAGCGGGTCCATTGCGGGGTGAACTCGGTGCCTCCGGAGAAGATGCCGGTAATGCCGGACTTGCGGATGCTGGAGCCGCGCTTCTCCAGTTCGAGCGCCAGCGCTTCGAGCAGCTTCGGCGTGGTGAACATGCAGCGCACGTCGTGGCCGGCGCCGAGGATCGTGATCGCCTGATCGATGCAGTGCTGCTTGTAGGCTTCGAGGTGCTCCATCCAGCCGCGCTTGATCAATTTGATGACCCATCGCGGATCGAGGTCGATGCAGAAGCAGATTCCGCCGCGATGCTGGGCGAGGTGCTCGATCGCCAGCCGCAGCCGCCGAGGGCCGGATGGGCCGAGCATCAGCCAGTTCGATCCTTTGGGAAAATACTCGACCGGCAGGCTCTCGCTGAACAGCGAATAGTCGATGCGGAAATCCTCGATCGCCACGCGGCTCTTGGGGATGCCGGTCGTCCCGCCCGTCTCAAACACAAAGATCGGCTTGTCGGCGAAGGCCTTGGGCACCCAACGGCGGACCGGCCCGCCCCGAAGCCATTCGTCCTCGAACGGCGGGAATTTCTTCAGATCGTCGTAGCCCTTGACCTCTTTGAGCGGATCGAATTTGAGCCGTGAGGCCATGTCGAGCCAAAACGGGCAACCCGTCGAGGGATGGAAATGCCACTGGACGGTCTCGTAGACGTGGCCATCCAATCGATCTCGTGCGGAGCGGACGGCGGCCGTAACTTCTGGGGACAGTGCGACGGACGGCGGAGCGGTGGATCGATCGGCAGTCATGAATTCGACGGCTTCGGGTGGGATGCGAGGCGCTGCGGATGCGCGCGAGCCTCGCTTGCGGGTGGGATCGGCGGCCAAACCGCCTACCTTAGAAAATACCCGACCGGCCAGACAAAAACAACTCGCCTGCGGGTAGAGAACGCCCTCTGTGGCGTTCCGTCTGCATGGCCGACGCGAGCGATTTTTTCCGGACGCCGGCAGCGTCGGCCGCGTTTAGCGGCTTCGGAACAAGTTTTTCAAGGCCATGCTCGCGGCCTCCACGCTGTCTTTGGCATGCGGATGATGCGTAGGCCGCTTGTGGGCCGGCGCCGATTTGCTCGGATCGGCGGATGGCGTCGGCTGCTGCTCATCGTCCGCGGCAGGCCGCACGACGATCGTATCGTTCAGGTCAACGCCCGATCCCGTAACGGCGTCGAGCCGGACCGTGTCGCGCGAGGCAATGCCCGGCACTTCCTTCATCCATTCCATCACGTCGGCGTCGTCCTCGTCCTTAGGACCGGGGCGCTCGGCCGCCTCCTTCAGATCGAGAATCTTGGGACGCGCGACCGGTTGATTCGCCGAGGAAACGGCCGCGTCGCTGGTCTTGATCTCGACCTCGAAGCTCAACTGTCCAATGGTCAGGCGATCTCCCTGTTGAAGTTGGCGGTCGCCGGTGATTCGCTCGTGATTGACGAACGTGCCATTGCGGCTCTGCAGATCGCGAACCACCGCCCCATCGCTCCCCACGAGCACAACGCAATGATTACGACTCACCAGATCGCTATTCGGGCGAAGCTGACACTCATCGCCGCGACCGATGAGAAACTGCGGGCCAGGGATTCGCAGTTTCTGCCCGGCGTGCTTCCCTGAGACAACCTTGAAAGTGATTTGCATGCGCGCTTCCTCTATCGCACCGCTTCCTGACCCCCGTTGGATGTTTACGGCGGCAAAACGACGCGTTCAATATAACAGGTAGAAAACCGTCGCAAAACGTTTTTGAATAAGTCGCGAAGATTGCGATGAGGAAGAAGAATACGTAGCGACGTTGCCAAAGCTTAACCGAAATCTATCAAAGAATCAACGGCGAAAAGTCCAGTCCGCGGATGTGAATTTGCTTTCCGCGAGAATCCTGCTTCGCTCGGCAATGCGATTCCCGCCGGACGGCTGCTCCCACTCCAGATTCAATCGGTCGCGAAGGGCCGCCCGCAAGAGATTGGCTAGCGATTTCGCCGCGATTTGATTTCCGGTAATTTCCGCTACGCCCCACAATTCGGGGGCGCTCGGCGACGTTCCAAGCAGAATACTGCCATGCTGCAGGATCGCCCCGCGATGACGGCGCTGCGCACTTCCGGCGATCTTGTGTTGGCCGATCAATAGATCGCCGACCGCCCGGCGCTCGAAGCAAAGGAACGGCAGCGGCGCGGCGCGGGGCGCCACATTTCGCAGTAAATGCGATTGGATTCCCAGCGCATCGAGGGCGGCGGCGAGCGCCTCGTGAGTTGCCAAATAGAGCCGCTCCGCATGGCCGGCCAGGCGATGCTCCGTCGGGATTGCGAGGCTGTATGTCAGTTCGCGATCGTGCAGAATCGCGCCGCCGCCGCTGGCTCGCCGCACGAGCGGGCAGGCGAGGCTCGCGAGATGCTCGCGGCGATCGGCTGCCGGTTGAAAGTAACCGAGCGAGAGCGTCGGCGCCGACCATTCATAGAACCGCAGCGTCGCCACACGTTCGGCCGCGGCGGATTCTAGCAGGGCCTCGTCGACCGCCATGTTCCAAGCGCCGTCGGCGGGACCGTGGAGAAAAAAGCGACACGGCAGTGCTGGCGAGTCGAATGACGTATGGCACAAGGCCGTAGGGTGTGTCGAGCGCAGGGCTGACGCACCGGTGTCGCTCGATGCGTCAGCCCTGCGCTCGACGCACCCTACACGTATTTGCCACTTGTCACTTGCCACTTGTCACTTTTCCCGGCTCCAGCGGAGCACCGGCTGCCGCGCCGCCAGCACTTCGTCCGGCCGGCTGATCGTCGTGGTGTGTGGCGCTTCGTGCAATAGCTCGGGAGATTCCTCGGTGATGCGGAACAACGTTTCGGCGAAGGCGTCGAGCGTTTCCTTACTTTCCGTCTCGGTCGGCTCGATCATCATCGACTCGCGCAAGGTGAGCGGAAAGTACACCGTCGGGGCATGAAAACCATAGTCCAATAACCGCTTCGCCAAATCCATCGCCGAGACACCGCGGTCCGATTTAAGTTTCGCGGCCGTCGCGACGAATTCGTGCAGGCAGCGATCTCCTTGCGGCACCGGTAGAATGTGCTTCACGCGGCTCAACAGATAATTCGCGTTGAGCACCGCGTTCTCGGCAACGCTCTTCAATCCGGCCGGGCCGTAGGTGCGGATGTAGCAATACGCCCGAACCAGCACGCCGACATTGCCAAAAAAGCTCCGCACTTGGCCGATTGATTTCGGCCGATCGTAAACGAGCTTGTAGCCCGCGCCGTTGCGTTCGACGACGGGCGAGGGAAGATAGGGCTCGAGCTTGCCGCGGACTGCGATCGGTCCGGCTCCCGGTCCGCCGCCGCCGTGCGGGCCGCTGAACGTTTTGTGCGGGTTGAAGTGCATCATGTCGGCGCCGAAATCACCGGGGCGCGTGATCCCGAGAATCGCGTTCATATTCGCCCCGTCGAGATAGATCAAGCCGCCGCGGGCATGCACCTCGTCCGCGATCTGCCGCACCTGCCGCTCGAACAGACCCAGCGTGTTCGGATTGGTGATCATGAACACGGCCACCTGGTCGTCGAGCTTCGCGCGCAGATCGTCGAGATCGACTAGCCCCTGCGGATTGCTCTTCACCGTGACCGCGTCGAATCCGGCCATCGCGGCACTGGCCGGATTCGTGCCGTGCGCACTATCGGGCGCGAGCACCTTTGTGCGCCGCTCACGACGATCGCGGAAATAGGCCGCGGCGACCATCAGGGCCGCCAATTCTCCCTGCGCCCCGGCGGCGGGCTGAAGCGATGCGGCGTCCAAGCCGGAAATCTCGACGAGAATCTGCTGCATCTCATACAAGAGCTGAAGCATTCCTTGCAGCGTCACTTCCGGTTGATAGGGGTGCAGATCCGCGATGCCGGGGAGCGAGGCGGCCTGCTCGTTCCGCTTCGGGTTGTATTTCATCGTGCAGGAGCCGAGCGGATAGAAATGTGTATCGACCGACATGTTCTGCGTCGAGAGATTCGCGAAGTGCCGCACGAGATCGGGCTCGGCCAGTTCCGGCAGCGGCGGCGGCGCGGCGGCGCGAAACGAGGCCGGCAGCAATTCGTCCAGCGGCGCCTCGGGCACGTCGCTCGGCGGAATCCGCATCGCCCGACGGCCGGGCTTCGACAATTCGAACAGCAATTGGGTTGCTCGGGTGTTACGCATGAAGCATCGATCTTCGAGGCTGATGACTCGCGGCGAAAGCGGTGAAGGCGTCGATTTCTTGCCGAGTGCGTTTCTCGGTGACACAGACCAAGAGACAATCGGATAGTTCCGGATACCACCGACCGAGCGGCACGCCCGCGAAGAAGCCGGCGTCGAGCGCGTCGGCCAAAAACTCATCGATCGCGTCGGCCGAGTCGCGGACGACGAACTCCTTGAACGTCGGCCTATCGAACGCCGCGGAGAACCGATCGCCGCGCGTGAGTTGCGACAGGGCATAATGCGCCTTTCGCAGGCACGACTCGGCCAGCTCGCGGATGCCGTGTGGACCGAGCGCCGCCAGATACACCGTCGCGCGCAGCGCGAACAACCCCTGATTGGTGCAGACGTTGCTCGTGGCCTTTTCGCGGCGGATGTGCTGCTCACGGGTTTGCAGCGTCAGCACCCAGCAGCGTTTTCCGCGGCGATCGACCGTCTGCCCGGCGATTCGCCCCGGCATCCGGCGAACGAATTGCTCGCGGCAAGCCATGATCCCCAGATACGGCCCGCCGAACTGCATCGCCGTTCCAAGAGATTGCCCTTCCGCGACAACAATGTCGGCTCCGCAATCTCCCGGCCGCTTCAGCAGGCCGAGGCTGAGCGGATCGACCGCAACCACTAGCAGCGCCCCACGCTCGTGCGCTGCCTTGGCCAGCGAGTCCATATCCTCGACGCAGCCGAAAAAGTTCGGCTGCTGGATCACCACGCAGGCCGTGTTGTCGGTGATTGCTCGGGCCAAATCCTCGGGCGAGACCGTTCCTTCCGGCGTGCCCACGGCGACCACTTCCACGTCGAGATTCGCCAGATATGTAGCGATCACCTGCCGATATTCGGGATGCACGCTGCGGGCGACGACCACTCGCCCGTGCCGCCGCGTGACTGAAATGCTCATCAGCACAGCCTCGGCCGCCGCGCTACCGCCGTCGTAGAGACTGGCATTCGAGACGTCCATGCCCGTGAGCTGCGCGATGAGCGTTTGGTATTCGAAGAAGGCTTGCAGGTTGCCCTGGCTTGCCTCGGGCTGATAGGGCGTGTACGAAGTATAGAACTCACCGCGCGAGGCGACGTAATCGACGACCGCGGGAACGAAGTGATCGTAGCTGCCGCCACCGAGAAAGCAGACCTTTTGCCCCGCCGCGACGTTCTTGGTCGCCATCTCGCCCATGTGGGCAGCCAACTCGATCTCCGATAGCGCGGGCGCGATGTTCAACTCGCGCTTCAATCGCAGCTCGGGCGGGATTTGCGCGAACAACTCCTCGAGCGACGCGACGCCAATCGCTTCGAGCATTGCTCGTTGATCGTCAGCCGTATTGAGGATGTAGCCCATGCGTTATTCTTTCAGCCGTGTTGCTCTTCGGCGCATTGTTTTTGATAGGCCGAGTAGTCCATCAACCCGGCCAGCGACGATTCATCGTCGACGCGAATCTTGGCGATCCAGCCGGCGCCGTAGGGATCGGTGGACAAGGTTTCCAACTTGTTCGGCAGTTCCTTGTTCACCGCGACGACTTCGCCGCTCACCGGGCTATACAGATCGCTCACCGCTTTGACCGACTCGATCTCGCCGAAAGCTTCTCCCACCTTCACGCGGCGGCCGACCTCGGGAAGCTGCATGAACACCAGATCGGTCAGCGATTCGACGGCGAACGCCGAGACGCCGACCGTGGCGACTTTAGCGCCCGGCGATTCCGGCTCGATCTGGACCCATTCGTGCGTCTTGGCGTAGAGCAGTTGTTCTGGCTTCACGGGAGAATCCCTTTACGAAGAACGGCGATAAAACGGCAATTTCACGACGCGCGCCGGCTCGGATTGCCCGCGAATGTCGACGAACAATTCGGCGCCCGGATCGGCCGCATCGGGGCGGACGTAGCCCATCGCGATGGGCCGATTGAGCGTGGGTGAAAAGGTTCCGCTGGTCACTTCACCGATCTGGGTTCGCGAGCCGGCTTCCGGGCCGCGCAGAATTGGGTAATGCTCGCGCGGAACGCGCTTGCCCGACAATTCGAGGCCGATGCGAACTCGTGCTAGCGGCGATTGCTTGAGCTTGGCCAGCGCATCGCGACCGGGAAACATTCGATTCTCCAAGTTGACGGCGAAACCGAGGCCGGCTTCCAGCGGATTGATCTCTTCGGACAATTCGTGGCCATAGAGCGGCATGGCGGCTTCGAGGCGCAATGTATCTCGCGCCCCGAGCCCGGCGGCCATGACGCCTTGATCGTGGCCCGCGGCGAGCAGCTTCTCCCAAATGACGACGGCGGCGGGCGCCGGCACCGTCAGCTCGAAGCCATCCTCGCCCGTGTAGCCGGTGCGGCTGACGATGGCGGGCGAACCTGCTACATCCGTCTCGATACCGTAGTAATACGTCAATGCAGCGAGATCAGCGGCCAACAGGGGCTGCATGAGTCGCAGCGCCGTCGGACCTTGGACGGCGATCATCGCCGTCTCGAGGGTCACGTCGTTGAGCAGCACGCTGCGGCCAGCCAGCCGGAACCGGACCCAGTTGAGAATCTTGGTGCGATTGCTGGCATTGACGACGAGCAAGTGCCGCGGCGAGCTATCGGCTGCGTCGGCGAGACGGTAGATCAACACGTCGTCGAGAATCCCGCCGGTATCGTTGGTCACCAACGAATAGCGAATCTGTCCAACCGCCATATCGGAGACTCGGCGCGTGAGTAAACCCTCTAGAAACCTGCCGCAACCTGGGCCGGCGAAGTTGAGCCGCCCCATGTGCGACACGTCGAATAGCCCCGCCGTGGTCCGCGTTGCCTGGTGCTCGGCCACGATCGAGCCGAAATGCACCGGCATCGACCAACCGGCGAAATCGACCAGCTTCCCGCCGTGCGCCGCGTGCCAATCGTAGAGCGGCGTCTTGGCCAACGGCGGATTTGCAAGCGCGACGGACATGAAGAGGGATTCGGGGCTAGGGATTCGGGACTCGTAATTCAAGTCGGGCCCGATGGTCGCGCAGTGCGGCGCAACAATCTCGTTACGCGTCAAGATGCCAAGGATCCGCCCCGCTGACCGCTGGTATTGTAGCGGCTTCCCCCATCCATGCCAGGGGCCGCTACCGCCGCTTCTTCCCGCGTTTCGGCGGGCCGCGGTTGGGGCGTTTGAATTGGCCGTAGGTTGGCCGTTCCATTTTCTTGCCAGCGCGGCGGCCGTGCTGGACGAGTTGGAAATCGAGTTCGCGGCGGTCGGTGTCCACGCGGGCGACGCTCACGCGGACCGGGTCACCCAGCCGGAAGGCATTGCCCGAGCGGCGGCCCGTGAGCGTGTGCGCGGCGCGGTCGAAGCTGTAGAAATCATCGGCCAGGGACGAGACGCGGATCAGACCTTCCGCCGGCAGATTGATTCCTTGCACGAACAGTCCGAAATCCTCGACCCCCGTCACGACCGCGTCCATTTCCTCGCCGATCCGCTGGCTCATGTAGACGAGCAGCTTGAGCTTCGTCAGCTCGCGCTCGGCCGCTTCGGCCCGTTGCTCGCGATCCGAACAATGCTCGCCCAAGCGGGCCAAGTCCGCCATGTCGTTCACTGGCTTCTTGCGGTGCAGGTAATGGTCGATCAGGCGATGGATCGTCAGGTCGGGATAGCGGCGGATCGGCGAGGTGAAATGGCAATAGCAATCGCTCGCCAATGCGTAGTGCCCTTCCTCGACCGGGCTGTAGACGGCCCGTTGCAGGCTGCGCAGCACGGCGTAGTTCACGGCATGTTGCTCGGGGCGGCCGGCGACCAAGCTCAGCAGCTTTTGCAACGCGAAGCGGCTCACGAGGCTCTCCGTGTGAAAGCCCAAATCGGCGACGAACTTGTCGAGCGCTTCGAGCTTTCGCGGATCGGGATCGGAATGCACGCGACGCAGAAAGAGAAAGCCCGCTTCGTGCAATACCTCGGCGACCGCCTCATTGGCCGCGAGCATGAATTCCTCGATGATCTGATGGCTCTCGGTGTTTTGTACGACGTGAGCGCCCGACACGCGGCCATCCTTGTCCAGATCGACCTTGATCTCCTTCATCGCCAATTCGAGTGCCCCGCGGCCGAACCGCCGGGCACGCAGGATCATCGCCAATTCGTGCATCCGGCCGAGCAGATCGTGCACGTCGGGAGTGAGCTTGCCGCGCCAGTCCTCGCGATCGGCCAAGTAGTGATCGACTTCTTCATAGGTGAACCGCCGCCTGCTCTTGATCGCCGCGGTATGGACATCGACCGCCACCCGCGCCCCTTCTGGCGTGAACTCGATGAAGGCCGTCTTCGTGTATCGCACTTTATGCGGCTGGAGGCTCGCCAGATTGTTCGAGATGATCTCGGGGAGCATCGGCACGACGCGGTCGGGCAAATAAACACTCGTGCCGCGGTGTAGGGCCTCGCGATCGAGCGGACTCTTGCCACGCACGAAATGCGAGACGTCGGCGATATGCACCCCGAGACGCCAGTGGCCGTTTTCGATCCGCTCGAGAGAAATCGCGTCGTCGAAGTCGCGGGCATCGACCGGATCGATCGTGATCACCGTCTCGCGAGTGAGATCGACGCGCTGCCCCGCGATCGTTTCATCGAACCGCTCGGCCTGCTTGCGGGCGTCTTCGAGCGCATCGTCGGCAAATTGATCGGGCAGGTTGTATTCGCGGATGATCGAAAGCGTATCGACCCCCGGATCGCCACGGGCGCCGAGCACTTCGATGATCACCCCTTCGCCGTCGCGATAGTGCGTCGGAAAGCGCACCATCTCGAAGACGACTTTGTCGTCGGGCTGGGCGTTTTTCGCCCCCGGATCGCCGAGCAGGATCGGGCGGACGAAGAGTGTGCCGTCGACCTGGGCATAGGCATTGCCCGCCGACTCGAAGTATGTGCCCACGAATTGGTGCGTTTCCCGTTCGAGCACTTCGACGATCTCGCCGACCGGATTCGGGCGGCGCACGTCGCGATGCTTCTGAAGTTTGACCAGCACCGTATCGCCGCTGGCCGCATCGAGCGTCCGATCGGCGGGGATAAACACGTCCAACTTGCGATCGGCTTGCGGGGCAGAATCGGTGGGCCGCACGAAACCAAAGCCAGCCTGCGCGCGGCGAAAGAGTCCCGTGATCTGGCTGGCCACGACGCCACGCGGCGCGGGAGACCGCGCGGATTTCGCCGCGCCGCCGGCCGATTTCGTCGCCGACTCAGCCGATTTCGCGGCGTCGCCGGCATCATTGCCGCTCGCCGCCTTGCCGTCAACAGCTTTGCTGACCCTGCCGGCCGTGGGGAAAACAAGATGGCTTGCGCCGTAGACCAACTGGCCCGACTTCACGAGCCGCTTGAGCACCCTTTTGAATTCCCGCTCGCGATCGTCGCCAACGCCGAGCTTCTTGGCGATCACCCGCGGTTTGACCGGCTGGTAATTCGGCTGCCCGACATGGTCGAGGATTTTCGATTCGAGATCAACATTCGTCATTCGTGTTTCGTCATTCTTTCGACATTCGTGCTTCGACATTCGTCATTCGCTCGCCGCGCCCTTGAACAGCTTGCGGCTCAGGCCGGGGTGGAACTGGGTCCACGAGCTGTCGCAATTGGCGTCGTCGCGGATGAGTTGTTGGAAGTGGTGGATCTTGGCGTCGAGGTTGTCGAGATAATGCAGGGCCACCGCTTCGAGCGTCATCGGCAGCTTGGGGGCGCCGAATTCATACGCTCCGTGATGGCTGATGATCATGTGCTTCAGCCGGAGCGCCGTTTCGGCCGGGATCGCTTCGCCCGAAAGCTTTTCCGCCTCGGCCAGCTTGGCGTCGAGGATCGTTACCGCGAGTACGACGTGCCCAAGCATCTGCCCGGCGTCGGTGTATACGAATCCGCGCTCGCTGCTCAGCTCCTCGATCTTGCCGATGTCGTGCAGGAACGCGCCGAACAGCAGCAGATCGCGGTCGATGGCCGGATAGCGATCGACGATCCGCGCGGCGATCTCCATCAGGTTGACGACGTGCTCGACCAGCCCGCCCAGATAGGCATGATGGTTCTTGATCCCCGCCGGAGCGCGCGCGAAGCGGCGCATGAACTCTTCGTCGGCCAGAAAACACTCGGCCAGGTTTCGCAGATGCGGATCGCGCATGCCGCGGAGCAATTCGGCCAGCCGCGCCGCCAGCCGATCGATCTCGGCCGGCGAAAGGTGCATGAAATCGGCGAACTCGATTTCCTCGGTCCGGGCCTTGCAAATGCTGGTGGCGATCATTTGCAGGCCGCCTTGATAGACCTGCGTCGATCCCTCGACGCGGACGAAATCGCCATCCTCGAAACCGCGATAATCGGCGTCGCCGGCGTTCCACATCCGGGCGGAAAGCGAACCGCTCCGGTCCGACAATTCGACCTGCAAGTACAGATTGCCGTTGCGGTTAGGCCGAAGCTGTTTCTGCGAAGCTAGAAACACCTGGTCGACCGTTTCTTGATGCCCCAATTGATTGACAAAACGACGCTGCATCACAACTCTTTCTGATCCAAAGAAGGCCAAACCGCTCGGCCGGCCCGAGAAAAATTCCCCCATATAGCGAATTGATTCTAGCGCGGCAGGGCACGGGCCACAAGGGAGTGACAAGTGACAACCGACGAGAGCATGCCGACCGGGAAACCGGCGCTATTCGGCTCGCTGGCCAACCTGATCGCCATTTTGAAAGCCCGGCGTGAAGGGGTCGCGATTTCGTTCTGGGAATACCTCCGCGTCTGCCTGCGGCTGACGCTCGTGACGCTGGCGCTAGCGGTCGCTTGGCGGCTCTGGGCGTAGACAGACATGTTGGAAGTATTCGTTCAGAATGGTGGATGTACTTCCGCACTTGGGGCAGAGTAACCGTTTGCCGGAATCTGAGCTGCGTTCGAGGGATTGGTGGCACTGTGGGCAATCCATTTCCTGGAATTGAACTATCACCGGAGCGTACCAACGGGACGACGCTACGGACGCGCCGATAATCTCGGCTACTGAGTTAAAGAACGGTGATCGCGAGTCTTCACTGGCCAGGAATTCTTCGTGCCACACGCGCCAGGCGTTACGATCGACCATTCGCGGGAGACAAATTCGCAAATAGCAGCGCGGACAGTACAAGTCTTGCGTGTGCCCGGGCTTTATCGCGATGCGAGGGCCGAACCGTAAGATCACTTCGATCCCTTCCCATTCGTGTGCGCAATCGGGGCACTTAACTTGAAACCCCCATGCCATTTGAGCACCAAATCAATGCCAAAAGTCGCGCTAATCTTGTCTGATTCCACGCCTTCGCACTAAGTCCTATTTTCGCCGGGGCGCCAATGCGTCGATTTGACGGCCATTCGTTCTCTCGAGCGTTTCCAAGATAGCTCGCCGCTCTTGCAAGGCGACTGAGTCTCGATCACGAAGCATATAGGCCATGGTGGTGTCCGAGTAATTTGGAGACCGGGCGTCTACGTGCAGTCGCTTCATTAGCTCGATCTCGCGCGTCCGGTGTGCAATGGCCTCCCTTACGCTCCCTTTGAGTTCGGACAGCAGCGCTAATGCTTCCTCGCGAATGATCGCCATATCGTTGTCGGGCACATCGCGCAGGACCCGCTCCAAGCGATCCACGTAACGCTGAGCACTGGCCGTCTGTTTTCGTGAGTACAACCAATACCGAATCTTTTTGCAGAGGTAGTCCAGTTCGGCCCAACTGCTCGCGAAGCGGCGTTGAGTTGCCGGCGGCTTTGGCAGTTTACGAATCATCGATTTCATCTCCAATGAGGCTTGACCAGATCCGGATCGAGTTCCGGACGCATGCGGCGCGCCTCATCCGACATTTCATCCCAGGCCTTCCTCGCCTCGTCATATTGCTTATCCGCGGTGGCCCTCTTCTCCGCGGCTCTTTTCTGAAATCGGCGCTTCTTTGCCGGATCAGACTTTATTCTATGCCCGCGCCCCGGTGTATGTCCCATTGGAATCAGAGTCGTCCGACTGTCGTTGGGACAATAACTTATGGTTTTGCCGGATTTACTTCATAGATCGGCAGGTGGCGGTAGTAGACTTCGAGCGAGAGGAGGTTCATCGTGGTGACGTAGATGCGCCCGCAGACGGAGCCCCAGCGGTCGGGGACGGGGTGTTGCGGGTCCCAGCTTCCGGCGAGCGAGCCGGTGGCGATCTGGCTGTTGATCAATAGCGGATGCAGCCGCTCGTTCCAGGCTTTCCAGTAGTCGCCCTTGAGTTGGAACATGACTTGCGTGGCGTAGTACCAGTAGTACGTGTCGCGCGAGTACATGTCGGTCGCCCGCGGCGGGTTCGTCATGATGAATTCGGCCCCGCGGAGCAGGTTCGGATCGTCGCGCCGCCAACCGAGATAAATGCGGGTCAAGAGGGCGACGGCGGTCATCGTCGGCCGGCGCGAATCGAGCGGGCTCTGCGATCGCGGGTCTTGCGGACGATAAATGTAGCGCGAGCCGTCTTGCGGCGAGATTTGCGCGGAATCGAGAAACTGAGCTACCCGCTCGTACGCAACTTTGGGAACCTCCAAGCCAGCCAGTTCCCCGCTCTTGAGCGCGGTGGTTTGCCAACCGGTGACGGATGTATCGCTATCGTCGCCCGGATCGTAGCGCCAGCCGCCGTTTCTTCGATCTTGCGCGGCGAGGATGAAGTTGACCGCCTTTTGGGCCGGCTCGCGGAGCCGCTTGTCGCCGGTCATTCCCAGCGCTTCGCAAACGGAGAGCGTGGCAATCGCATGGCTGTAAAGCCGGGTCCAACGATTCGGATTTGCCTGCTGGTCCATCGGCAGAAACAAATCGCCATCGGCCTTTTGATGGTTCAAGAGATACTCGAGGCCGCGGCGGACAGTGTTGTGATACTTGTCGTCGAAATGGTCGTAACCGGCGCCGAGGAAGGCCAAGAGCGCGAGGCCGGTGGCGGCCGTGTCGGAGCGATAGACGCCGGCATCAGACTCGGTCGCGCCGGGGAATCGGTGCAGGCTCCAGCTTCCATCGGCGGCCTGCATCTGAGCGAGATAGACAAGCCCGAGTTCGATCGACTGCTCGGTGCGGCCGTCGGAATCGGCGTTGCCGTTGCCCTTGCCGTTGCGACCCTCGCGGCTGCGGCCGCTGAAGGAAGGCGTCGGCGCTCGGACCGGTGCATCGGCGGCGACGGCCGGCCCGCCGCCCCCCGGCTGACGCTGTAAGAACCGGCCGGAGCTGATGGCAAGCTGGTCGCTATCGGGAAGCGCTCGGCGATCCGGCACGCCGAATTGCGGCACTCGGCCGGCCGCCGTTGAATCGGGGCTGCCGAGCAGGGCGCTTTTCACGTACAGCCCGGCGTTGCCATAGCGCCGACCGCTCCCGTCGCCGCCGAGGCCGATTCCACCCGGCCCGCCTGGACCGTCGTCCCCCGATCCGCTCGCTCCACCAGTCGCATTGTTGCCGGTACCGGAGGCGGCGGGCGATCCGGCGAACTGCGGCGTTGCGCCTTCGACGGCCAATCCGCCCGGCGTGCCGATCGAATTCGATTTCGGCAAAAGACCTCCGATTCCCGCTCCAACCGCGGAAGGTCCGCCATCGCCGTTGCCGGACAACCCCGGCGCTCCGGCGCCGGACCCCGCCGCGCCGACTTGCACTCCTCCCGCGATTCCGTCGATGCCCGCGCCGGGCTGACCGGACCCTTCACCCGATCCGCCGCCAGTCGGAAGGCCGCCCGCCGATTGACGCCCGACGCCGGCCAGCGCGCCTTCGAGACCGCTCCAGCCTGGACCGTACTGCCCGCTGCCATCGCCACCGGGACCATTGCCGCCATTGCCCGAGCCGTGGTCGCCGCTGCCGGTGGGGCTGCCGCCGGCGAGTTGCGGCAGATCGGCCTGTGCGTCCGCGGCAAAGCCGCCTTGCGCGGACCGTCCCGCTCGGCCAATGCCGGTCCCCAATCCGCCGGGCATGCCGCCGATGATTCCGCCGGGAAGATCCTCGGTTCCAGCGCCGGGCCGGCCGACTTGAGCGACCCCGATTCGGCCGTTGCCGCCGTCGCCGCCATCTCCACCCGGGCCGTCGCCGGGCCCGCTCCCGCCGGCCACGAGTGCGCCGCCCGGAATGCCCGAACCGGCCGCCGTGCGCACCGCGCCGGTCGCTCGGACGTCGGCGACGGGGGCATCAGAATCGTTCTCCACGCCGCCGGATTCACCCGCGCCACCGCGCGGCCTCGATGAAGGAAGCCCGGCGACCGGGGCTAAGTATGTCGCTCGATTGATCCCGGAAAAACCGAGCTTGCCTTTGCCGACTGGCCCGCCAGCGGCGAGAGACGGGTCGGGATTCGGTCCGACTGGCGACTGGCTGCGACCCGGCAGCGGCCCGGCCATCGCCAAACTTGCGCCGAAGCCGCCGGCCCCGGCCGGATCGGAAAGCGCCGGGCCAGCGGGACGAGGCGGCGCGCCGCGAGCCAGCGTGCCGCGCGTGACTTGAGTTGCCGCCGGATTGAGCGAACCGGGACCGCGGCCGCCGTCGGCTGAACGCAACGGTGCTTGACCGGAGAGCGACGCCACGTCGGAGGCCGGCCCGGTCGTCGCCAATCCCGCGCGCGCCGCGAGCCGCGGCGCATTTGCCGAACTAGCGGCGGAAGACTCATCGCTCGGTGTCGTCACGGCTCGGCGGCTTGCCGAGACGAGCGACGGCGCAGCGATCGGCGCGGTCATAGCCAGCTCATTTCCAGTTCGTCCGACCACGGCGCCAGCGGGCGCCAGTCGCCCGACGCCCGTTGCTGGACTAAGTTGGCTCAAATCGGCGACCGCAGCCTTCGCCGCCGCCGCAGGTTCGGGCGCCTCGCCGCGCGGCGTCGGTCCCGGCTCGGTGATCGTCTTAACCAGCTTCGGTCCCTGCGCCACTAGCGGCGATGGCAGATCGTTCGTTCGCGGGGCAGGGGTCGATCGCGGACCGCCCGGCTGGAGCGGCGCCGACGTCATCGCCACGGTCGAGTCGTCCGGTCGGCGCGGCACCGTCGGATCGGTCGTTTGATGACCAAGCGGCATCGAACGGGCTTCGAGCGGCCCGGCCTTGGTGGTCGGCACGCTCAAGTCGATCGACTTCACGGGCCCGGCTACTGGAGTCGAATTGATCGGCGATTGTTGCTTAGCGAGCTGCGCATCGAGATCGCCGCGGCGCGGCGCGGCGGGCTCGATCCGCTTGCGCTCCTGCGGCAAGGCCGCAAGCGATGGCGCCGTGTCGGCGATTGCGACAGTCTCCCTGGGCTGGAGCGCGCCGAGACTGGCGGCATTGTCGCGCGGCTTCGGCTGGATCGCTTCCAGAACCAAGCTGTCGGGAATCTTCGTCTCGACCGGCCGCTCGATCTCCTCCTGCGGCCGATTCGGCAACGCGCGCGTGAGATGGTAGTCGGGCAGCACATCGATCGGGCGGAGTTCGCGAGTGGCCGCCTCGCGTTTTGGCCCGTTACCCCACTCGGAATGATCTGGTCGAAACGCGATCGCGCCGATGGCCACTCCGAAATGCAAGGCGACGCTCAAGAAGGCCGCCAACTGAAGCCGGCGCGCCTCTCGGCCACCGAGCTTGATCGCCAGCAGACCCAACACAAAAACGCTCCCGACCAGCGTGACCAGTCGGATGTAGCCGTTATTCAACAGGTCCGGTGTCTGAAAATCGCTATTCGCCCAGATCACTCCCCCGACGCAACCGCAAAGGAGCACCAGCGCCAGATTGACCGGCCAAAGCTGCTCGTCGAAATCGGCATGATCCGACGGATCGACCTTGCGGACCACGTGACGCTGCTCGTTCATAGACACGCAATCCCCACGCTCGAAATTTGGACAGGATTACAGGATTAGTTTTCAACACGAAGGCGAAGCCTTCGACAAGGAATCCTGCGCAATCCTGTAATCCTGTCAGAAATCGTCTTGTTCTAAGTTCCCGGTTCGGCGGTCGTCACTCGGTAGTCGCTGATTCCAACCTTGTTGCAGGCGTTCATCACGGCCACGACGTGCTTCCAGGCGCATTTTTCATCAGCTCGTATCACGACCGATTGCCGTTCGGGATTATCGACCGCCGCTTGGTTCAACTCCCGTTCCAGCGCGTCCAGCTCGATGAAATTCCCGCCGGCGTAATAGTGCCCGTCGCGATCGACGTGAACGAAGAATTCCTTGGGCTTGGCCGTAAGCGGCATGGCGGCGCTGGCTTGCGGCAGCACGATCGGCAGCGAGCGCTCCTGAATCTGGATTTGCGCGGCGACGAGGAAGAAGATCACGATCTGGAATAGGATGTCGATCATCGGCATCATGTTCACATTGCCGGCCACGGGGCCGCGAACGTTGACTGCCATGATCAAGCTCCTTCCGATTGCGCGATGGCCGGCTCGCCGAGCGCTTCCGCCTTCACCACCGGCGGCGGCTCGATGCCCGTGGCCTGCCGCGTGGTGCGCAGCTTGCCTTCGTACTTCTCGACCTGCGGCAGGACGCTTTGCACGAGGTCTTCCACCTCGCGCATCAGGGCCTGAATCCGCCCCTCGAAGTAGTGCGCAATCACGAGCGCGGGAATGGCGACGACCAATCCGGCGAACGTCGTGATTAGCTTCAAGTAAATCCCGTCGGCCAGCACGAGCGCGCGATCCTGGCCGACCGGCGTATGGGCCGTCTTGAAGAAGGCGATGATCATCCCTTGCACCGTGCCCAATAGGCCCATCAGCGGTGTTACCGTCACGGCGAGCACGAGCGGACGGACGTTGTAATTCAGCTTCCAGCTTTCGCGCGAGATCGAGTCCGCCACGGCCCGCTCCACTTCGTCCGTCGGCCGGCCGGTTTTGAG
>DASZFO010000105.1 GCA_035939775.1 Pirellulales bacterium
CCTCGCCGCGCTACGGCGAGCGCTGGGGGCGCTATTGGCTCGACGTTGCCCGCTACGCCGACACCAAGGGCTACGTGTTCACGGAAGAGCGGAAGTATCCGTATGCCTATGTCTATCGCGATTGGGTGATTCAGGCGTTCAACGACGACTTGCCGTACGACAAGTTTCTCATCGATCAGATCGCGGCCGACCGCTTGCCGGCCAATGACAACGGCTCGCTGGCGGCGATGGGCTTCTTGACGGTCGGGCGGCGGTTTCTGAACAGCCGGCCAGACATTATCGACGATCGGCTCGACGTGATCAGCCGGGGCACGATGGGGCTCACCGTCACGTGCGCCCGCTGCCATAACCACAAATTCGATCCAATCCCGACCGAGGACTACTATTCGCTGTACGGCGTGCTGGCCAGTTCCGTGGAGAAGACGGTTCCGCTTGCGCCGCAATCGCCCGAGCAGGCGATGGTGCTGGAAGACTCGCCGACGCCGGACAATCCACATGTTTTCATTCGCGGTAATTCGGGGAACCCCGGCCCCGCGGTACCGCGGCAGTTTCTGGCAGTGCTGTCGGGGTCGGAGCGGAAGCCGTTCGAGCAAGGGAGCGGGCGATTGGAACTGGCCGAGCGGATCGCGTCGGCCGACAACCCGCTCACGGCCCGCGTGCTCGTGAATCGGATCTGGCTGCATCATTTCGGCGAGGGACTGGTGCGCACGCCGAGCGATTTCGGCCTGCGCAGCGATCCGCCGACGCACCCCGAGCTGCTCGATTATCTGGCGGCGCGCTTTGTGCAGGAGGGCTGGTCGATCAAGAAACTGCATCGGCTTATCATGCTCTCGAGCGCGTATCAACAATCGAGCAACGGTTCGGCGGAGGGGCAGACGAGCGATCCCGAGAACCGGCTGCTCTGGAAGATGAACCGCCGGCGGCTGGACTTCGAGGCGACGCGAGATTCGCTTCTGGCGGCTGGCGGCGATATGGATTTCAAGATCGGCGGGCCATCAATCGATCTCTTGGCACAGCCGTTCTCCCGGCGGCGGAGCGTTTACGGATTCATTGATCGGCAGAACTTGCCGGGGCTGTTTCGCACCTTCGACCTGGCCACACCGGATACGACCAGCCCGCAGCGCCACACCACGACCGTGCCGCAGCAGGCGCTATATCTGATGAACAGCCCGTTTGTCGTCGAGCAGGCGCAGCGGTTGGCGAAGCGGCCGGAGATCGCGACGGTTGCCGCTCCGGCGGAGCGCGTGCAGCGGCTTTATGCGACTCTTTTCGGTCGCCCGGCGACTGCGGAAGAAGTGTCGCTCGCGGCGCAGTTCCTCGCGTCGAAGGACGCGGCCCCCGAAGGGCCGAACAAACTGAATCCGTGGGAGCGCTATGTGCAAGCGTTGTTGATGACTAATGAATTTGTGTACATTGATTGATCGTGGATCCGAAGCCGCAGCCAAATCATCGAGAATACATCAAGGCGCTGCGGGCGATGACGCCCGAGCAGCGGCTTCAGCAGGCATTCGATCTAACGGAGATGGTGGGTAGTTTGTTCCGGCAGGGTCTACGCGAGCGCTTTCCCGATTTGCCGGAGGATAAGTTTCACGAGCTTTATTTGGAGCGGTTGGAAAAGTGTCACAACCGGAACTATTGACGACTGGATCCAGCGTATCTCAACGAATGGACAGACCATTTGCAGGTTCGCCCGTTGTGGGAGCGATTGCAGAACGAAGCGATGCCGCTGGAGTGAGGATCCAAAGCATGCCGACGAATGAACTTGTCAATCGCGTCTCGCGCCGCGAGATGCTTTGCCGCTGCGGCATGGGATTCGGAGCGGTGGCGTTGGCCGATCTGATGGGCCAAGCCGGGCTGCTCGCCAACCAGGCGATGGCCGCGGAGGGAGTCAATCCGCTGTTGCCGAAACTGCCGCCGCTGCCGGCCACGGCGAAGCGGGTGATTCACCTGTTCTTTAACGGCGGTTCGTCGCACGTCGACACGTTTGACCCCAAGCCGGCATTAGCGAAATATGCCGGCAAGGAATTGCCCACGCCGAATCTGCCGACCGAGCGGAAGACCGGGGCCGCGTTTCCTTCGCCGTTCAAGTTCCAGAAATACGGCCGGAGCGGGATCGAGGTGAGCGAGATCTTTCCGCACGTCGCAAGCTGCGTCGATGACATCTGCTTCGTGCGCTCGATGCACGCCGACGTGCCGAATCACGAGCCGTCGCTGTTGCTGATGAATTGCGGCGAGGCCCGGCTGATCCGCCCCAGCGTCGGTTCGTGGCTGACCTACGGCTTGGGGACGGAGAACCAGAACCTGCCCGCCTTCATCGCGATGTGCCCCGGCGGCTACCCGATTCAGGAATCGCAGAATTGGCAGGCCGGCTTTCTGCCCGGCATCTATCAGGGAACTTACATCAACAGCCAGAACGAAGACATCGAGAAGCTCGTCGAGCATGTGCGGAACAACTATTCGTCCCCCGGCCAGCAGCGGCGGCAGATCGACCTCGTCCAATCGCTCAATCGGCTACACGAGCAGCAGCGCGGCGAGGATCCGCAGCTTGAGGCCCGCGTGCAATCGTTCGAGTTGGCCTATCGAATGCAATCCGAGGTGGCCGACGCCTTCGACACCAGCCGCGAGCCGCAGCACATCCGCGAGATGTATGGTCCCGGCGTGCAGGCCCGGCAGATTCTCGTCGCCCGGCGGCTCGTCGAGCGGGGCGTGCGGTTCGTTCAGGTTTGGCACGGCGAGGGTCAGCCGTGGGACAGCCACGATGATCTCGACGCGAACCATCGGCGGCTGGCCAAGGAGTGCGATCAGGCGATCGGAGCCTTGCTCAAGGATCTCAAACAGCGCGGCCTCTTGGACGAGACGCTCGTGATCTGCGGCGGCGAATTCGGCCGGACGCCGACCGTCGAGCTGCCCAAGCAGGGCTCGAACCAAGGAAAGGTTAACGGCCGCGATCATAATCACTACGGTTTCACCGTTTGGATGGCCGGCGGCGGCGTGAAGGGGGGCTATGTTCACGGGGCGACCGACGAATTCGGCTTCAAAGCGATCGAGAAGCCGGTACACGTTCACGACCTGCACGCCACGATGCTGCGGCTCTTGGGATTCGACCACGAAAAGTTCACCTATCGCTACGCCGGCCGCGATTTTAGGCTGACTGACGTGCATGGGCATGTCGTGCAGGAATTAATTGCGTGAAAGACATGGGGCGACGGCCGGCGGAGAGGACATTAGGTCGGACAATTGGAAAAGGCTATCGTCTCCGAAAGCGGCCGCTAGAAGGCCGAAATCGAACGGCGTCTCGGGGGACTTCATGTACGTATCTTTCGGTGGACTGAGGAATGCGTTGACGGCTACGGAACGGTCGCAGAATTCTGGGAGTTAGTGTCACGTGGCACGACGATAACGGACACCGTCGAAAGGGCTGAGGAGTTGGCTCGCGACGCGCTCCGTGCCAGGGAATCTTCGCCCCAGCAACACATGAACGACCCACTCGTCGAACGTTACGCACACGGCGCTGATGCGCTCGGAAATGCGATCGCCGGTCTCACACGCGAGGAATTGAACGCTCTTCCCGTGCCGGGCACTTGGAGCATTCAGCAGATCGTGCTGCACTTAATGGATAGCGATCTGATCTCATCGGACCGGATGAAGCGCGTGATCGCCGAGGAGAATCCGACGTTGATCGGGTTCGACGAATCAGCTTTCGCCCGCGGGCTGTTTTATGAGGCGCTCGACGCCGGTCTGGCGGCCGATCTGTTTGCCAAGAATCGGCGGCTGACTGCCGAGATTCTTCGTCGCGTGCCCGACGAGGCGTTCGACCGCTTTGGCACGCACAGCGAGCGCGGCCGTGTGACGCTAACGCAGCTCGTGCAGGGGATGGTCGATCATCTCGAGCGTCATCTTCGGTTCCTGCGCGAAAAGCGCCGGCTGCTCGGCAAGCCGCTGTGAGGGTGAGAGCGCCTGACAAATCGGGCTGGGAGAAGGGGACAGTCCCCGCCCGATTTGCTTGGCGCGCTAAATCATTTCTTCACGCGAAACGCGGCGTCGGCGAAATCGAGGAACACGTCCCAATAGGCGCGGTCGGTCATGTGTTTCGCATCGCGGATGTAATAGCCTAGCCGATTGCCGATTCGCTTGCCGTCTTCGGCCGCCGCATCAGCAGGAATCCCCTCAACTCCGAATAGCCGGTACACCGGGTCGGCCGCCTTGAGCACCTCCAATTGGCCGGACGGATTGGCCCATTGGTCCTGCTCGCCGCAGGTGAAGAGCACCGGCCGCGGGGCACAGAGCGCCACGAGGCAGTTCTGGTCGAACGGCAGCTTCTCCTCCTGCCCGCCGAATTCCTTGAATGGGGCGTCGAACCAATGGGGGAAGCTCTGGTTGATTCTCGTCACCGATTCGGCCTTGGGATTCTTCGACCGGCTCGGTCCCGAACCGCCGCAGCCGGCTTGATGCGGAATGACCACGGCGATCCGCTCGTCGAACGCGCCGGCCAGAATCGCCGCTTTGCCATTGCGCGAATGACCGAAGATGACGATCCGCTTGCGATCCACGTCGTGGTCGGTCACCAGATAATCGACCGCGCGCTCTAATCCCCAAGCCCAAGCGGCGATCGCGCCCCAATCGGTCGGGCCATGCTCGGTTTGCCCCGGCTTGCGGAAGAAGGGAAACACACCGTCCGCGAAGCCGGAGTGATCGGGCGCGACGTCGCCATAATAAAAGGTCGCCAGCGCGAAGCCCCGATCGATCAGATGCTCGACTTCCCAACTGGTTGCGCCCTTGCCGCGGCCGGCATCCGTCGCCCGGTTATTTTCGACTCCCGGCCCATTCGGCAGCCAACCCTGCGGCAGCGCGATCCGCTGGTCGTCGAGCACCGTATGGTTGCCGGCGAAATTCAGCCCGAGCACGACCGGCGGCGCCCGATTGCGTTCGCGATGATTGGGCACGAACAACACCAGATCGATCGTCGGGCAATCGGGCGGACCAAACGCGATCTTCACCTGCTTCATCGTCGCCTTGCCGCCCAGACAATCGCGATCCGTCCGCCAAACGCCGGATGTGATCTGCGGCGCCGGCGGCATCTCGCCATACATATAGTGCTGAAACAGCGCCTTCAACTCCGGCTTCCGCCGCTCATTCCATTGCTCTACCGTCGTGACCCGCGTACCATCGAGCATCACTAGCGGATCGGGCATCTCCGCCCGCGCCGGCAGTTTATCGACTTCCGGAAATTCGTCCGCTCGTGCAAACGTCGGCATGATGCACCCGCTCACCAGAAAGATGTACATTGTTGGATGAAATCGTCGGATCGACCGGCGGACAAATCCAGTCATCAGCAAGGCGGTCGCCGAGATCAGCAAAGCGATTAGGATCGCAGCGCGGCAATAAAGAGCGAGCCATCCGCCGACGAGGACCATTGCCCATCCTAAGTAAGTGCATCGCCCAGGTTGCCGTTTTTCAGGCCTCAAACAAGTCCAAGGAAACCGAAGGATGCAGTGCCGAGAATCGCAAGCGGAATTGCGCCCACTACGAAAACAACCAGGGCCGAGGTGAGCCCGCCGATATAGACCCGATATCGAGTCACCTCTGCGTCGAGGATAAACGAAGCGCGACTCTCGGAGTGAGTGCCGATTGTCTGAATCCGCTTTCGGCAGGATTTCCTCTCAGAACGTGTTTGAAAAGGTCTTGATCGTCGCGGAAATAAGCAGTATTTACACGCAGCGTTTGAAACTGGAGGAACTTTTCTCGCTTCGGAGCACCTGGCATGGAAGCCGTCTATCCCACGGATTTGAGCGATGAGC
>DASZFO010000106.1 GCA_035939775.1 Pirellulales bacterium
TGGCACTGGCCGAGCGGGTGTGGCACTGGCCAGCGGGGCGCCCTCTGGGCCCGGCCAGTGCCGGGCCGCGAGTCGACAAGGGCCACGCCGTGGGCCCCAGGCCAGGCTGGTCTACGCCACCAAGCGCGGCCTACGCTGGGCTGAACGGTGATCGCCGTTGAGGTATTCGCACAAACTCAATTTGGCGGGCGGGAAATCTGCTCGCTTCGTACCCTTTTCTCTGTCACACTTGGGGGGAATTGCCGGGTAATAGTGTGGGAGATTAGCCAATGCCACCCACGGCGACCGATTCACACGAGACGCGACGCCTGCTGGAACGTGCCGCCGCCGGCGATCGAGAGGCCTTTGATCGGCTGTTCGAGCTGCATCGCAAATCGCTCAAGCGGCTAGTCGCGCTGCGGATGGATGCCCGGCTGCGGACCCGGCTCGATCCGTCCGATGTGGTTCAGGAGACGCACATGGTTGCCTTTCGCCGGTTCGCCGACTATTTGAAACGCCGGCCGATGCCGTTCCGGCTCTGGCTCCGCAAAACGGCCCAGCAGCAAGTCTGCGACGCCCAGCGCACTCACATCGAGCGCCACCGCCGCAGCCTCCTTCGCGAGGAGGCCGGGCTGAGCCGGTCGTCGCGATTGATCGCCCGCGGGCTGCTCTCCGCCCGTTCCTCTCCGTCGGAGAAGCTCCAGCGCCGCGAGTCGGAGCGGCGCGTGGCGAGCGCCGTGGCCGAATTGAGCGACGCGGACCGCGAGATTGTCGTGATGCGCAACGTGGAAGGATTGACGTTCGAGGAGATTGCGCCGGTGCTGGAGATGCAGCCCCCCGCCGTCCGCCAGCGCTACGGCCGCGCGCTCATCAAGCTGCGGGCGAAACTCAAAGATCAGGCGTAATCGATTATGAAGACTCTTGCCAATAACCGTGCATCCGACACGGCCGATCTGTTGGCCAAGGTGGCCGATGAGTTCTTGAAGGCGAAGGATCGCGGGCAGGAACCGAACGTCGAAGAGTATGCCGAGCGCTATCCGGAGATCGCTCCGATCCTCCGCGATATTCTTCCGGCGCTGACGCTGATGAACCCGTCTCTGTCGCACGGCGATTCGCTGCCGCCTGACACGGAGAATCTCTCCAGCCGAACTCTGGGGGATTTCCGGATCGAGCGGGAAATCGGCCGGGGCGGGATGGGCGTGGTCTACCAGGCCGAGCAAATCTCGCTCGGCCGCACGGTGGCGCTCAAGGTTCTCCCCTTCGCGGCGATGCTCGATCCGCGGCAACTGACCCGGTTCCGAAACGAAGCCCGAGCCGCCGCCGCGCTGCACCATAACAACATCGTCCCGGTCTTTTCAGTCGGCTGCGAGCGCGGCGTGCATTTCTACGCGATGCAGTATATCGAGGGCGAAAGCCTGGCCAGCCTGATCGCCAATCTTCGCCGGGCGGAGGGAAGGCCGGAAGTGGAACAAAAAGCCGCCGCCGGCTCCGCGCCACTCCCTCTCCCTCTGGGAGTGGGCCGGGGTGAGGGTGATGCGATTCCGATTGCCGCCCCCTCACCCCCGACACCTCTCCCGCAAAGGGGAGAGGGAAGAATGCGCTCGCCCCTCACCCCTCGCCCCTCTCCCCTTCCCGCTTCGACCACACTCCCCGAAGCCCAAGCCCTCCTCTCAACAGCCCGATCCACCTCCGGCCGCGCCTACTTCCGCAACGCGGCCGAGTTGGGCATCCAAGCGGCCGAGGCGCTCGACTACGCGCACGAGCAAGGCGTGGTCCATCGCGACATCAAGCCGGCCAATCTGATCCTGGACGAAACCGGCCGGCTCTGGATCACCGATTTCGGCCTGGCCCGGATGGAAAACGACGCCGGCATGACGATGACCGGCGACCTCGTCGGCACCCTGCGCTACATGAGCCCGGAACAAGCCCTGGCCAAGCGCGTCGTGGTCGATCATCGGACCGACATCTACTCGCTCGGCGTGACGCTCTACGAGCTGCTCACACTCCGCCCCGTATTCGACGGCGAAGACCGCCAGCACCTGCTCAAGCAAATCGCCTTCGAAGAGCCAGCCGCCCTGCGTAAAGTCAACCGCCAAATCCCGGTCGAGCTGGAAACGATCGTCTTCAAAGCAATCCGCAAGAACCCCGAGGAGCGCTACGCCACGGCCCACGATCTTGCCGAAGATTTGCGCAGCTTCCTCGCCAACAAGCCGATCAAAGCCAAACCGCCCGGTCGTCGCGAGCGGCTGACAAAATGGTCTCGCCGGCATCCAGCCCTCCTCTTATCGGCCGCAGTCATCGCTGCGGTCATCGCGGTGGGATCGAGCGTCGCGTTGGTGCTCATCAACGGCGCCAAGAACGATGCGATCGTGGCCCGGGAAAAGTCACTCAACGCGGAAGCGCGGGCTAACGTCAGTGAGCAACACGCACAGGCAGCCTTAGATTTTCTCTTGAGCACTCTCCGCAATCCCGACCCGTACCGCGATGGACGCACGATAACGATCGCTGAAGTCCTCGATCGATCATCGAAGAAGCTACAGGATAAATTCGCCGACGATCCCCTCACCAAAGCCAAATTGCTGGCGGCAATCGGACAATCTTACTCCGGCTTGGGTCTCTTCCGCGAGGCGATTCCGGTTAATGAACAAGCCCGCGACTTGGCAATGGCCGTATTAGGGCCTGAAGACCCGATAGTGCTCGCCAGGATGAACGAAGTAGCCGCCGCGTATTTCGAATCTGGGCGATATACCGAGTCGCTGCCGTTGTTCGAAGAGCTGGTCAAACTCAGTACGGCCAAAATCGGGCCGGAGCGCCACTGTACGCTCGAATGGATGGGCAATTTGGCCTTAAATTATCAACGCACCGGGCGGCTCGACGACGCAATTCGATTGATGGAAAAAACACTCAAAATCCAAACAGCCAAATTGGGCCCTGAGCATCCCGATACACTAGGGTCGATGAATAATCTAGGCAACGTCTTGAACGAAGTCGGACGGAGCGACGAGGCGATTCACCTGTTTGAAAAATTACTTGGAATCAGGAAAGCCAAACGGCTCCCGGAGGATTACGATTCGGCCGAAGCGATGCACAATCTAGGCAACGCTTTGAACGCCGTCGGACGGAGCGACGAGGCGGTTCCCTGGCTCGACGAATCGCTTAAGTTCATGAGAAGCAAATTTGGGCCGGACGACGCCAGGACACTCATAGTAATGAATACCCTGGCCATATGTTACTACCAGACTGGACGAGTGGATAATGCGCTGAAGTTGTTCGAAGAAGTCCTCAAACGCTCGGAAGCCAAACTCGGACCAGTTCGTAGCGATTTCGGACGGCTCGATTACATTAATAATCTGGCGAACGTCTATTTAGATGTGGGGAAGTTCGACGAGGCCATTAGGATGTATCAAGAATTGCTCAACATCACAAAAGCCAAACTTGGGGCTGAGAACCGCCTGACGCTCGGAAAAATGTCGGCCCTAACCGACGCGTACCTGGAAGCCGACCGGCCGGTCGAGGCGGAACCGCTCGCCCGTGAGTGTTTGAGAAGCCTCGAAAAACAATATCCTGACGACTGGCACACGTTTTCCGCTCGGACATCGCTCGGGAGCGTGCTGCTACTCCAAGCGAGATACACCGACGCCGAGCCGCTGTTGGTTTCGGGCTACAAGGGAATGCAAGATCGCATAGCCGGAATCCGCGTAACGGAAAGGTCATGTCTGCGCGAACCGCTCCGGCGTCTGGCCCAATTCTACGAAGCCACGAACCAGCCGGAAAAAGCGGCGGCCTGGAAGGCAAAGCTGGCCGAGTTTTACAAGGCCAATCCTACCGTATTCAAGAAGGGTATCCCGCCAACCAAGAAGGCTGATTCAGAAACAGATCCGAACCCGTCGTCACCGACGACAAGCAAACGCGGCAAATAAAACCGCCTTTCATCCACAGATGGCGCCGATCGGCACAGATTTGCGATCGTTGTGCGAACCCTCTATATCTGTGTTCGTCAGTGTAATCTGTGGAAAAGGACTTGTACTTAGACAAGAGCGGCCGGTGAGGACCCGCTGCGAAATGAGAACCCTCACCGGCCCGTGCATTCCCCGGTGGTCGCGGTGCGCGCCAGGGGCCTGCCGTTTTCATTGTACTGCACAAGATTCCGCGACAATATCACACCCGTCATCGCAAAGGATCAGCACCGGTTCGACATAAGTTCTAACCCACTCGACTACTTGGCGATCAAATCGGTCCTGAAACCGGCCGTCGCCAAAAAGACCATGAAAACAAACACCACATTCAAGCCGGGGCCGCTGTCGCGCGCCCTCTTCCCTCTCCTTCTTGGTGCGACTGCGATCTGGGTCATGCCCGCAACCACTCGCGCGGAGGTTCTGGTAAGTCTGTTCAGCGAGAACCGGATCGCCGCCTTTGACGAAACCACTGGAAGCTATCTCGGCGACTTCGTCACCAAGGGCAGCGGCGGGATAAGTGCGCCGGCCGGCTTGGTTTTTGGTCCCGACGGCAACCTCTACGTTGCCAGCGACGGCAGCAACAGCATCCTCCGCTACAACGGTTCGACTGGCGCGTTTATCGACGCCTTTGTGCCGTCAGGCAGTGGAGGTTTGGCGCGGCCGAATGCCCTGGAGTTCGGCCCGGATGGCAATCTCTACGTCAGCAGCAGCGTCGCGGGCGGAGGCATATACCGCTTCGACCGCACGACTGGGGCGTTCCTCGGAGTCTTTGTAAGCGGTGGCAGCGGAGGTCTCCAAGGCCCGAATGCCATGACGTTTGGGCCGGACCAAAACCTCTATGTCGGGAGTGCGCCGGACAACAGCGTCCTGCGGTACAACGGCACGACCGGGGCATTTATTAACGCCTTCGTCCCTAACGGCGTCGGCGGCCTGAAGGCGCCCTACTACGGGCTGACCTTTGACGGCCTCGGCCACATGCTCGTCGGGGGCTTTGGGAGCAGCAATGTTGTGCGTTACGACGCACTGACCGGCACATTCGTCGACAGCATCAGCGGCGGCGGACTAAAGGGTACCGAAGCCGTCCAGGTCGGTCCGGACGGCGACCTCTACGTTGTGAGCCAGGGTACCCAGAGCGTTCTCCGCTACAACCTTTCGACAGGTGCGTTCCTCGACGCATTCGCGACCGGCATCGGCAATGGCGCCGTGGATATTCTCTTCACTTCCGAACGGGCTGGATGGACCGGCGTGAGCAGTACGTCCTGGTCCGACAGTGGAAACTGGTCCGGCCCGGTGCCTGGCGCGATCATCGACACGACGAACACCGACACCGCCATTTTCGATCGGAATTCGCCCAATTCGCCATTGACGGTCGACGCCGGCCGCAACATTCAGAACATCACCTTCGACACTGCGAGCGTCAATTCCCTGACCATTGGCACTGTGGGCAGCCCGTCCCTGCTGCTGACTGCTGGGGGCACGATTCAAACCACCTCCACCGTGGTCAACGCTGAAACGATCAACGCCCCGCTCGTGCTGGAAGGAGACTAGACCGTCACCAGCGGCGCCAGCAGCAGTTCCGCCACGCTCAGCGTTGGTGGGCGAATCACCCCGGCCACGACCAGCGGCGTCACGACGCTCACCCTTAACGGTGCCAACACTGGCGCGAACACGATTAGCGGCGCCTTGGCGGACAACGGTTCCGGACAACTGGCGGTCACGATGAGCGGCCCCGGCGTCTGGATTATCTCGGGTGCTAACGATTATTCTGGCGGCACCGTCGTCTTGGGCGGCACACTCAGGTTCGATATCACCTCCGGCTCAGCGACAATCGCGGCCGGCACCACCGCCACGGTCGCCCCAGGCGCTACGCTCGAACTGGCAGGCTCCGTTTCAGCTTTTGGTTCGGCTGGCGGCAATCGAACGCACGTCTTGAACAACAGCACTGCGTCTGGACTCCTCGTCTCCGGCACGAATCAAGTCGTCGGCGGAATCGACGGGGCCGGCAACACGCAGGTGAACGCGGGCAGCAGCTTAACGGCCGACCATATCGTACAAAACGCTTTGATAATCGGCGGCGCCGCCGGCAGCCCCGCGACAGTGACGATCGACGCCTCGGACGCCTCGGGCAATGCCCTGGATCAGTCGAGCGGACTGGCCTTGGCCGGCTCGCTCGCGCCGAATGATCCGTTTGCCGCGGGAATCGGTTCGCCAAACTGGCTCGTCGGCGCAGCGGATAGCGATTCAAGTTTCACTCTTCCCACTCTGGGCGGTTCCAACTCCGCCGTCGGCGTCGCGGCGGTGCCCGAGCCCTCAACCATCCTGCTATCCGCCTTCGCGCTGCTTGGCCTGCTCATCACCGACATTCGTCGGCGAACGAACGGATAGGCAGATTGAAATTCGCAGATTATTTCTCTCTAAATCTGTGCCAATCTTTGTAATCTGTGGATGAATACGTCCGAGGTTTCTTCGGTGCGATGCCCGATCCCCGCCGACTTCGGTTCGCAAGCGAACCGGCTAACGTCCGATCTCTGGCCTCCGACCTCTGTCCTCCGACCTCCGCCTTTTCGACATTCCCATTTTCTTTGTCACACCCGTGATTGATTTGCCGGGCTATAGAGTAGAGAATCAGCCAACGCGATCCCTGCAGATTGCATTCTCGGACCAAGACGTCTGAATTCAGGAGGTCGATGATGTTCCAAGCCAGCCGCAAACGCCGCCGCCGTTCCCATTCCGAGAACCGGCCGCGGCGAGGGGGACAGTCCCCTTTGGCTCCCGACCATCTTGCGATGGTGCCCGCTCCGCAAAAGGGGACAGTCCCCGGCGGTACTCGACGCTCCCGCCCGCGCCGGCTCAGCCTGGAAGCGCTCGAAGCGCGGCAGATGCTCTCGGCCAGCCCGACGCTCGTCACGACGGCCTCGTTTCAGAATAGCAGCACGGTGGTGGGCAGCGCAATCCCGGAAGATTCGGCCGCGTTGTCGGGGGGCGATCAGGCGAGCGGCGCGATCAATTTCACACTCACCGCGCCGGACAATAGCGTGGTGGACACCGAGACGATCTCGCCCAATGGCGATGCCACGTACAACACGTCGAATGTGAATGTGGCAACGCAGGTCGGCACTTACACCTGGGCGGTGAGTTTTGCCGGCGACAGCCTGAACAACCCGGCCAGCGACCAAGGCGGCCCGGCAGAACAACTCACGACCATCAAGGCCAGCGCGACGCTGGTCACGAGCGCCACCGTCTCCGCGGGCAATGTCGTGGGAAGCGCGATCCCGCAAGACTCGGCCGTCCTTTCGGGCGGATACCAGGAAACCGGTCCCCTCACATTCACATTGACCGCGCCGGACAACAGCGTGGTGGATACCGAGACCGTCACGCCCAACGGCGACGGCACGTACAACACGTCGAATGTCAACGTCGGAACGCAAGTCGGCACTTACACGTGGGCGGTCAGCTATGCAGGCGACGGGCTCAACCTTCCGGCCAACGATCAAGGGGGCACGGCCGAGCAGGTCGCGACAATCAAGTCCAGCCCGACGATCAGCACGTCGGCCAGCGAAACGGCCGGCGGCGTGGTCGGCAGCGCCGCGCTCGGCGATTCGGTCGCGGTCTCGGGCGGCGACAATCCGACCGGGACGGTCACATTCACATTGACGGCCCCGAACGGCGCGACCAGCCCGGCGGGCACAGTCACGATCGCGGGGGACGGCACGTATAACGCGCCGACGGTCGCGGCGACGCAAGTCGGCGTCTACACCTGGCACGCGAGCTACGGCGGAGATGGCCTGAACAATGGCGCCGTGGACAATGGCAGCAACGAATCGATCACGACCGTCGCAGCCAGTCCGACACTGGTAACAACGGCCTCGTTCGGGTCGGGCAGCGGCAGCGTCGTTGGCAGCGCGATCCCGGAAGATTCGGCCGTGCTGTCGGGCGGATATCAGGAAAACGGCCCGCTCACATTCACGTTGACCGCGCCGAACAACAGCGTTGTCGATACCCAGATCATCACGCCCAGCGGCGACGGGACTTACAACACGACGAATGTGAGTGCGGCGACGCAAGCCGGCATCTACACCTGGACTGTCAGCTATGCGGGGGACGGCTTGAACAACAGTCAGCACGATCAAGGAGGCGCGGCGGAAACAGTGACGACCGTCAAAGCCAGCCCGAAACTGGTCACCACGGCCTCGTTCAAGACCGGTAGCGGCACCGTGGTCGGCACGGCGATCCCCGAAGACTCGGCCGTGCTGTCCGGCGGATACCAGGAGAGCGGCCCGCTCACATTCACATTGACCGCGCCGAACAACAGCGCCGTCGACACCCAGACCATCACGCCCAGCGGCGATGGGACCTACAGCACAACTAACACGACCATCGCCACGCAAGCCGGCACCTACACCTGGACTGTTAGCTTTGCCGGCGATGGCTTGAACAACAGCACGCACGATCAGGGAGGCGCGGCCGAGCAGGTGACGACGGTCAAGGCCAGTCCGACGCTGGTTACGACCGCCTCGTTTGAGACGGGCAGCACCAGTGTGGTTGGCAGCGCGATCCCGGAAGACTCGGCATTGCTTTCCGGCGGATATCAGGAGAGCGGCCCGCTCACGTTCACATTGACCGCGCCCAACAGCAGCGTTGTCGACACGCAGACTATCACGCCCAGCGGCGATGGGACATACAACACATCCAACGCGACCATCGCCACGCAAGCCGGCACCTACACTTGGACGGTCAGCTTCGCCGGCGACGGCTTGAACAACAGCGCGCACGATCAGGGCGGCACGGCCGAGCAGGTCACGACCGTCAAGGCCAGCCCGACGATCGCTACCGTTGCCTCGGCAGGTGGAACGATCGGCAGCGCGAGCGTGTTTGACACGGCGACGTTGTCTGGGGGCTACAACGAGACGGGCAACATCGTCTTCACGCTCTACGACTCATCGAACACGGCGGTGTTCAGCAGCACGAAGCCGGCCGTCGGCAACGGCGCCGTCACCTCCGGGAGCTTCGCCCCGACGACGGCCGGAACCTACCATTGGTCGGCCACCTACGTCGGCGACGGCAACAACAATGGCCCAGTGAGCGACAATGGCAGCAACGAATCGGTGACGATGGGATGGGCCAATCCCCTGCCTGCCGGCACCTGGACGCCGCTAGGCCACGCGGCGCCGAGCGGCATCGGAACGATGGAACTGCTTACCGACGGCACCGTGATGGCCTTGTCGGGCGGCAATTACTATAAGCTGACTCCGGACGCGACCGGCAGCTACGTCAACGGGACGTGGTCGCAGTTGGCGAGTCCGAGCGTTCAACGTCTTTATGATGCCACAAATGTACTTCAGGACGGTCGCGTTCTTGTCTTGGGAGGTGAATACAGCGGCCCAAGTAACACCCTCGATACGACCAATACCGGGGAGATTTACAACCCGGTAACCAATATCTGGGCGAATATACCGAGTTTCCCGCTTAGCAATTTCGGCGACGATCCCAGCACACTGTTGCCGGACGGCCGAGTGCTGGCGGCATACCTTTCTGGACCGCAAACCTACATCTATAACCCGGCCACCAATAGTTGGTCGACCGGTCCGACGAAGCTCTTCAACGACGCGAGCGACGAGGAAACTTGGACCAAACTCGCCGATGGCAGCATCCTGTCGTACGACATTTGGGGCAATACCCAAGAGGCGCAGCGATTCGATCCGGCCACGATGGCATGGATCGACTCGGGGAGGGTTCCGGTGGCGCTTGACAATGGCGGCGAGATCGGCCCTGCCGTTCTTCTCCCCGATGGGCGAGTGTTCCAAATCGGCGGCACGAGCAACACGGCGCTTTACACGCCGTCGGCGACCCCCGGCGGCACGGGAAGCTGGGCGGCTGGCCCGGTCATTCCCGGCGGATTCGTCGCCAACGACGCTCCTGGAGCGATAATGGTCAACGGAGATGTTCTGTTTGCGGCCGGCAGTGGCAGTACGACCAAAATCTATGAATTCGATCCGACCGCCAATTCTCTCACGGACGTCACGCCGAGCACTCCCAACCTGTCGGGCACGGTGGCGTTCGTTAACCGCATGCTGGCCCTCCCCAGCGGGCAGGTCCTGTTCACGAGTAGCGGCAGCCAACTTTACGTCTACACGCCCAGCGGCTTACCCAGGGCGGCCTGGCAGCCGACGATCACGAGCGTTGTCCCCGCCGGAAACAATTACACATTGACCGGCACGCAACTGAACGGACTCTCCGCCGGCGCCAGCTACGGCGACGACGCCGAGATGGACACGAACTATCCGATCGTCGAACTGAACAATGGGGCTGGGCACGTCTACTTTGCCCGGACATTTAATTGGAGTAGCACGGGCGTGGCGACGGGCAGCACGCCTGTGAGCACGAGTTTCTCGCTCCCCGCCTCGATGCCGTACGGAACCTATTCGCTGACGGTGGTCGCTAACGGCATTTCCTCCAATCCGGTCCCATTCACCGGCGGCATCGTGGGTCCCAGCGCGGATCTGGCCATCACCAACAACGGGCCGAGCACGAGCACCGAGGGAACCAACGTCACCTATAGCCTCACCGTCACGAACAACGGCCCGACAACTGCCACCAATGTCGTCCTGACCGACACTTTGGGGACCAGCCTGACGTACGTCTCGGCAACCAAGAGCCAGGGGACATCGTCGCAATCTGGCAGCGTGGTCACCTTCTCCTTCGGTTCGATCAACGTCGGCCAGACCGTTACTGCCACGGTCACGGCCGAGTCGATCGACAGCGGCCATCTGACCAACACGGTTTCGGTGACGAGCAGTCTTTCCGATGCGAATCTGAATAACAACACCGCGGGCGCCATCACCGTCGTGACCGATCCGGCGATCGTGGTCTCCGCTCCCTTCGTCACCAGCAGCACGACCTTGACGAATCAGACAGTCGCGACGTTCACCCATGCCAGCGGTCTGGAGCCGGCCAGCACTTTCGTCGCGAGGATCAATTGGGGCGACGGCGCCACGTCCGCGGGCGTCATTTCGCTGTCGGGCACAACCTACTCCGTGACTGGTTCCCATACCTTTGTCCAAAGCGGCTCGCACACGATCATTACGACGGTTGTGGAAGTTCCGGCGGGCCCTTGGTCGCAAGTCGCCAATCTCGCTCCGGCCAGCGGCCTGGACACGATGGAATTGCTCAGCGACGGGACCGTGATGGTTTTCACGACGACCAGTGCCGTCTACAAGCTGACTCCCGATTCGACGGGCAGCTATGCCAACGGCACGTGGTCTCAATTGGCGAGCATGAGCACGGCACGCGTTTCAAACACCACGAATGTTCTTCCAAACGGCCGCGTCTTGGTCATCGGGGGTCAGAACACCAACACCGGGGAAACCTACGACCCAGTTGCAAATACTTGGTCGAGCATCGCGCCGTTGCCGGAAAGCACTTTGTACAACGTCCCCTCGGTCCTGTTGGCGAACGGCACGGTGCTGGTGGGCTCAAGAGTTGGCGCGCAAACTTACATTTACAACCCCGCCACAAATGTTTGGGCCGCGGGCCCAACCCGTCTCTTTAACGATCAGAGCTATGGCGAAAAATGGACCAAGCTCCCCGATGGCAGCCTCTTGTCCTACGATATCTGGAACAATGTGGGGGAGGCCCAGAGACTCGATCCTTCGACGATGACCTGGATCGATTCCGGAACTGTGCCCGTTTCGTTGGGAATCGAGGGCAAGGCAACCGGGCCTTCGATGCTGCTTCCGGACGGCCGCGTTTTCCTAATCGGTGGCATGGGGGCCGTCGATGGCAACAGCGACACGGCAATCTACACGCCCTCGACAACACCTGGCGGCACAGGAACCTGGGTCTCGGGTCCAGCCCTTCCCGATGGAGCGGGGGGCAGGCTCTCCTCGGCGGCATTTTTGCCCACCGGCCACGTTCTATTTGCCGTTGGTAATCTGCCGGTTCATCTCTTTGAATTCGATCCGACCGCCCCAATTGCCACTTCCCTGACCGAAGTGACTCCGACCATGCCCGATCTTTCCGGCCAGATGGCTTCCGTCACGCGGATGTTGGATCTTCCGAGCGGGCAGATCCTCTTTGAGGGCGCGCCGAATACGAGCGAGTTGGATCTCTATACGCCCAGCGGTTCGCCCCAGGCGGCATGGAAGCCGACGATCACGAGCGTCGTCGCCAGCGGCAATAACTACACCTTGACGGGCACGCAACTCAATGGCCTCTCGGCGGGCGCGAGCTACAGCCCAGCTTACGAGATGGACAGCAACTACCCTATCATTGAATTGAAGAGCGGGTCCGGCCTTGTCTATTTCGCGCGGACTTCCAATTGGAGCAGCACGGGCGTGGCCACGGGGAGCACGCCTGTGAGCACGAGTTTCTCGTTGCCCGCCTCGATGCCGAATGGATCCTATTCTCTGACGGTGATTGCCAACGGCATCGCCTCCAATCCGGTCCCATTCACCGGCGGCATCGTGGGTCCCAGCGCCGATCTGGCCGTCACCAACAACGGGCCGGGCACGAGCACGGAAGGAAATACTGTCACCTACAGTCTCACGGTCACGAATAATGGCCCATCGACGGCCACGAATGTCGTCTTGACCGACACCTTGAGCGCGAACTTGACGTACGTGTCTGCAACCAAGAGCCAGGGGACGGTATCGCATTCC
>DASZFO010000107.1 GCA_035939775.1 Pirellulales bacterium
TCGTGGCGTTTTGTTCTTTCGTCAATTGGTCGAGCCATCTCTGATAATCTTCCTCGGTTTCGACGACCAATTGGCCCTTCATCTTGTAATGCCCCCAGCCGCACAACTGCGAGCAAGGAAGGTCGTAAGTGCCGATGACCATCGGGCGGAACCAGACGGGAATCCTCATTCCAGGCACGGCGTCCTGCTTCACCCGCATATTGGGGATGAAGAAGCCGTGCAACACGTCCTGCGACTTCAGTTCCACTAGTGCCATCTTGCCGACCGGCAGGTGAATATCGTTCACCGTGAACAGATCGTCCGGCGTGCCGAGTTTGCCGTCCTTGCCCGGATAGCGGACCCGCCATTCGAATTGGCGGGCCTGCACCTCCAGCTCGACGACGTTCGGATCGCGCTCGCCGTTGGGGAGCGTGGCGGAGGGGTTCCGAATCTTGGAATCGGCCCAGGCGTTCATCTGGTAGATGGCGATGAACAGCAGCGTGACCGCGGGCAGAATCGTCCACACGATCTCGAGATGATGGCTGCCATGCGTGTATTTAGCCGGTTTTGGATTTGCCTGGGCATTGTATTTCCAGAGGAACCAAAACAGCGCTCCCTCGGTGGCAATGAACACGATCCCCGTCAGCCAGAGGATGAACATGAACAGGTGGTCGACGTTCCGGCCATTTTCGGAAGCGTCGAGCGGCAGCCAGATGTTCACGGTCGGCGAGGCGCCATAAACGAACACCCCGACGCCGAAAATCGGCACGGTCAGAAAGAACAGGCTCCAGAATTTACCCACGGAATTGAATCCTCGCGATCAGCGTGTGACGAGTTCTCCGTGCCCGCCGTTGGTGATGTCCGCATCGACTCCCAACTCGCCGCCCGGTTCGTAGGGGAGCGCCATCACGTAGTCGATCAGATTCCACAACCGCCGGCTTTGCAGCTTTTCCATTTCGGGATCGACGATCTTCGCGATGAACTCGGTCTTCTTGCGGAGCTTCATCTCTTGCACGTCGTCGGCGTCATCCTCGCCGATCACCAGATCGGGGAACTTCGCCTTAAATTGCTTGTCGGCCGCGTCGCTGATTTTTTTGAGCGCCGCTTTGTCCTGGGCCGTCATCAGATCGGTGGCGGGCATCGGAACGCCGTTGATCCCTTCGTGAATCCGGTAGTACAGATCAAGCGGCCGGCGCCCGCCGCGGTAAACCCCGAGTCGCAGATTCCGCGGGACAATATGTCGCTCGGGAAGCGCCCCCAGCGGCATGACCACCGACGGCTCGATAAGATCTTGCGGCTTGCGGCCCCAGGTAGCCGGATCCCAAACATACTTGGTCCAATCGTCGTAATCGGTCGTTTGGCCGTCGCCAAGGCCGGTCGGGCCGTGGCACTTGATGCAGGCGGCGCCCTGATATTGGATTTTGACTGGCGCGCTGCCGTCGTCCGGCTTGTACTCGAATTCGCCGGGAGCTTCGTGGGTGAACATTTGCCGGCCGATCGCGATCGACAATCGGCGGGCGGCCCGTTGCTTCGCGATATCGTCGATCTTGTCGAACTGCATGTCCACCGGGCGGTCTTGGACGGCGATCTCAACCGGGTCTTGCCAGCTTGCCACGACCGGCGCCAGCACGGCCGAGAGCGAATCGTGATCGTCCTTAAGCGGTTCGCCCTTCTTCGGACTATCGTGGACCAGCCGGGCCAAGCGCAGTTCCATCTCGCCGCGGATGCTGAGGAAACGAACGTATTCAACGAGCGCCTCCCGATCCAGTTGGGGCAGCAGCTTGAAGGAAGGCATCGCCGTGCCGGGGAGCCCTTCGTGCAACGTGCGCATTAGGTCGTCGGTGGTCGGGCGCTCTGGGCGTTTAGTCGATTTGAATTTATACCAGCCTTCGCGATAATCGCGCGGATAGGGATTCAAGAAGGCCGCGGTCGGTCCCGCGCCGTCGCCGGAGATGCCGTGGCAGTGAACGCAATGCTCGCGAAACAGCCCTTTCGGGCTTCCCGTCGGCGCGTCGCGATGCACCGGGCCGCTACAGCGGCGGAGTTTGTCGAGATCGAGCCCCGTCTCGGCCGGGGCAAATGGTTCGTCGGGCGTGCCGAACAGCGCAGTCAAGATGTCGGCGATCTGCTGCTGTTGCTGCTCGTTGACCTCATTCTTGGTCATCGCGACCATGTTCAAATGAAACTCGGCGACGCTCTGCCCGCAGCCGGCCACCACCGCGCAGCAGGCCACCGCAAGTCCGCAGGCCCAAACCAACGATCTTCGTCCTGGCATTTCTGAGCTTTCCTTCAGGTCATCGTTTAACCGGGAGCCATCGTCGACGGGGCCGCACGCGGCGCTCGAGGTCGCCGGTGGCTCTCGGCTAAACGAATTGTCTTCAACCCGCCTTGAGCGCGGCCGTGCTGACGGTGATGTCTTTCAAGTCCTTCTCCTTACCCGGCTCCAAGCTCACTTTGAATCGCCCTGCTCCGCCGGCCGGCTGCAAATCGGGATTCTTCACGTCGAGCGCACCGGCGTTCTCCTGCCAGATTTGGAATTCGAGTTCTCCGGCGGGCAGATCGGCAATCTCAAAGGTGCCATCTTCGCCGGAGACAGCGCAATACGGATTCGAGGTGACAACGACGCGGGCCTTCATCCAGGGGTGGATATTGCAGGAGACCGGAGCCGGCGTCGATTCGGGGCCTTCTACCTTGAATTCCGCGGTCGCTCCGGCCGGGATCAGCGGATTGCCCTGCAAGTTCTTGCCGCCGACGTTGGTGTTGTGGGCCACGGGATCGGAATTCTTCACCGACAGCGTTTGGCCGATGCGGATTTTCTGGACGTGCGGCTCGAACCGGCAGCCTTTGTTGTCAAGCGTCACGGAATCGCCGGCAGACTTTTCGTATTCCTTGTTCACGGGAATCTTCGGCGTGCGGACGTAAATCACGACGTTGGCGATTCCCTTGTCCTTTCCGATCACCAGCGACTCGTTGAAGAGCGGATGAACTCCGCAGACCGCCTGATCTTTGTCGATCGTCAGCGCCGCGGGGCTCGGCGCGCTTCCGTCCAAGATAAATCGCCCCTTCAACGTAGCCCAGCCCTCGAGCCGCTTGAGCTGGGTCGCGCCGCTGGCGGTTTCGGCCGCTTTGCCAGCCTTGCTCGGAGCGGCGCTGAATCCCTCGCGGATTTTCAGCGCAGCGGCCATGTTCGCCTCGGGACCTGTTTCCAATCCGCTTCCGCATCCGACAACACCGACCAAGGCCGATGCGCCGATCAGAACCACCAGGACCGGTGACCGTGAACTTTTCATAGTCGTTATTCGCCAATCGCGATTGGCAATCACTTGTTGAACTGGTCCGCTGGGAGTTTGATGTCTCCCAGATCGGTGTCCTTGCCTGCTTCGATCGCCACCTTGAGGACTCCCTTGGGCCATTTAACCTGCTGCCCCTTCAGGACGGCATCCTGAACGTAGCCCGATCGCTCTTGATACACGATGAACTCGAGATCGCCGGCCGGAAGGTTCTTGATCTCGAATGTGCCGTCCTTCTTGGAAACCGCGAAATAAGGACTCGACCGCACCAGCAGCCGCGCCTTCATCCAGGGATGGATGTTGCAGCTCACCATCGCGGGGAGCGCCTCGGGCGCCTCGATCTTCTGGTCCGAGGTCTGACCGGCGGCGATCAACGGATTGATCTGAAGGTTCCGCCCGACCACGTTCGTATTATGGGCGACCGGATCGGAGTTCTTTAGTTCTAATGTCTGGCCGACTCGAACTCCTTGCACGTGCGGCTCGAAGCGGCAGCCGTGGTTGTCGAGCACGATCGTGGCGTCCGCCGACTTTTCATAATCGGGATGGATATTCACTTTCCCTTTGACATAGATCATCACATTGGCCAGGCCGCCGTTGGGATCTACGACCAGGTCTTCAGCGACGAGGCCTTTATCGCCGCAAACGGCCTGATCCTTGTCCACCGTGATCGGGGTCGGCGCCGGCGCCGCGCCGTCGTAGACGAACTTCCCTTTCAGGTTGCCCCAATCGTCGGCCCGTACAGGGCCGGGACCGATCACCGCTGCGATTGCGGACAACAACAGCGCGAAAAACGAAAAACGCGACATGGAAAGTTCCTCCAGGGGCCGATCAGAAATCTAATGCTGATTCACTTCTCCGACGCCTCGACTCTCAATTCGTCAACCGGCTTTGCCGATGCCGCCGCGCCAGGGGCCGGTCCGGCGGGTTTGACGAGTGTCTTGATCGATATCTGGTCTTGGGCAAAAAGATCGAAATTCATCAACAAATCGACCAGCCCTTCGATTTGATCCTCGCTGGTTCCTTTGTAGAGATTCTGCGCGACGGGCGGGGCCGGCGGCGGCGCAATATTTTGCGGCATCCCCGTGTAAGGCAAGATGCGGGCCGGATCGCCGATCCAACGATGCACGTATTCAGAGCGCATCCGGTCGTGAACGCGATCGAGCCGCGGGGCCATCGCCCGCGGGCTGCCAGTGGGCGAAAAGTCTCCCACCTTGTGGCACTTCACGCAGAAGTTGTTGTCCACGACGATCCCGAGCGCCCCTTCGAGATGTTTGGGGTGCGCCAGTTCGACCTCGTCGAGATGATCGGCCCGAGTACGATCGTCGAATTCATACGGATACTCGGCGCCGTCCATGGCGGCGAAATAGCTCGCCAGCTTTGTCGCCTCGGCTGACGACATATTGAACTTAGGCATCCGCAGCACGGCGGCCGGGCGAATCTGGAATGGATCGAGGAGGAAATCGTGCAGCCAATTGGTTTGCACCTTCTTTCCTTCGCCGATCAGCGGCGGCGGGAGCCAGCCCCAGGCCTCGTTCGGCTTTTCCTTGTACGTCGGCTCGTCGGCGACAACATAGGGGAGAGCGTAACGGGCCAAGTCGCCGCCGCGCGCCGGATAGCGCTTCGCGACTGCGGCCACCGGCACTTGAAGATCCTTGCCGACCACGCGCTCTCCGCCATCGACGACCGCCGCTTGAAAGTTCAGGAACGTGCTGGTGGGCACCGGCGCCTTATTCGGATTGTCCTCATCCTCGACTGCTTCGATCACCGGCCCGCCTTGGAGATTCACGCGCGGCATCCCGACGATGGTGGCCTTTGCCAAGCCGCGCCGATCGAGGGCTTTCGAGTCCGCGATCTCCTTCGCCGTAAAATGGGTCATCACGAATGGGAAATCGACCACGGTGGGGGCTTTGCCGAAATCGCCTGGTTTGAATTCCAGCTCCCAGCGTTCCATTTCGAGCATGTGGCAGCCGCCGCAATTGAACTTCTCGAGCACCTTGCGTCCGGAGACGATCGCCTCCTTGGTCGGCGTCGGACGATAGACGAACGCCGGCGGAGGCGGCTCGGAAACCAGCCCGAGCACGAATGTCATCACTTGCTCGATCTTCTCCTGGTTCTGCTCTTCACCGACCGCAAAGTGGAACTTCGGCATCCGCAGCCGCTCGTTGTATTTCTTGTTCTCGGTCTTCTTGAAGTCGTAGCTCCGCGGCGCTCGCAACTTCTGCCAGAGAAAGCCCTCGCGCTCTTCGCCGAGCAGCTTTTCCATGAAGTAGCCAATGTCCGGCTGAAGATCCGCAAGCGAGAACTCGCGCTCGGGCTCGGCGGGGACCTTCGCGCCGTGCGCATCGTGCACCGCGCCAGCCGACGATCCAGCGGCGTCTTTCGCGGCCGATTCGGGCGGCGCCGCACCGGGGAGCCCCACGCTACTGCGTCCTTTGGGGTCGTGCGTCAGGTATTCCTCGATCTGCTCGAAGGCCAGCCGCGACGGCAGCTTCCGCCCCCAATCAGCCAGTGCCGTGCCGATGGTCTTCGAGTCCTCGAAGCCCGGAATGTCATGGCAGCCGTAGCAGCCGTATTTGCCGATCGAGCGGCGGCCGACGTATTGGAGCGTTCGGGTCAATCGAGCCTTCTTTTGTTCGGGCGTTTGGTCGCCGGCTTTAGACCTTTCGCCCACAACGCGGTCCGGATTAATCAACACCGCTTCATCACCCTGGACCACGTCGGCCTGTGAGGCCGGGATTCCGCGCTCGATATAATCCTGGGCACGTTCGACTGGGAACTTATCGCTCAAGTTGGCCACTGCTAACTCGTCGAGGGTCTTTTCATCGGCCGAACTCATTTGCTCCGCCAGAGCGTTGTCCGGCTTCCAATCCTGTTGCGAATTCATCAGGAATTCCGTGACGTCGTCGGCTGGGTCGGGACCGGTTGCCTTCCCGTCGGCATTCATCTCCGGCAGCAGGAACAGGACCGGCATGAAGGTCCGCGGATGATACCGGCTCGGATCGCGGACCCAGCTATAAAGCCATTTCCGGCCGTTCGGCGAACTGGCCAACTTGGCTCCGATCCGCGACAGGTCCGGACCTTGGGTCGCCTTCAACTCCGGGAAATCCTCGCCGCGCAATTCGGCCGGCACCTTTTGCAGCAAGTCTTGCCACTGCGCGACGTTCTCTTTCTTGAAGTCGGCATGTTGATGGCAGGCGAGGCAGCCGCGCGTTTGAAAAGCCTTCTTGCCGCGGGCGACCTTGTCGCCTTTATCGACGAACGCGGCACCCGCGGACGGCTCGATGTATTTGAACGGCTGGCTCGAGCTGAGAAGATAGCTCGTGATCGCGCGGACCTCGATCGGCTCCAGCCGCTCGGCGTCCTCCAGCCCGCGGCCATCGAGATGGTCCCACTGGCCGAAGAATCGCGGCATTCGCGTGTCGGGACGGAAACCCTGCGGGTTTGCGATCCAACTCGTCATGAACTCAAAGCTCAATTTGCTGGCCACGTGCCGCAAGCTGGGACCGACCTTCCGCTCCGTGCCGGGGTTATCGACATCTTTGAGCACTCCTTCCATCCGCAGCGAATCGTCGGACAGGATGGGCTTCGGTGGTTTGGAACCCTCGGCGGTCGGCTTGGCCCGCTCGGCATCTTGCGAAACCAATTCCCAGAGGCGATGGCGGGCCGTTTCGTTTTCGGGATGGAATTCGACATCTTCCGCCCAGGCGACCGCTTGCTTGCCGAGCTTTGCCAATCCCGGATCGACGAGCAATTGTGCGGCCGCGGCAGAGTAGTTCGGCTCGAGCCGCAGATCGGGACCGATCCGCCGCTTGCCGTCGAAGCCGTTGATCTCGTGGCAGCCAAAACAGCCATAGCGTCGAATGATTTCGTATCCCGCCACCAGCTTCGGCGCCGGCGGGTCCGGAAACTCGCGGCTCCGCTCCAACTCCACCACCTCATGGTGGCACTTCAGACAAGTGCTCTCCATGAACCGATGTGGATACATCGGATAGGTCCAGTTCTCGTTGTTGAACCATTGATGCTGGCGTCCCCAGATTTCCGCCTGATCCAGATTGTCCGGCGTGTGCGAGGCCCATTTGAACGCGGTGGCGCTCCCTTGCCCTTGATGGCAAATCGTGCAGCCGAACTTGGAAACCGGATGCGGGCTAAGCGAGCCGACGAACAGATCGAGGCGCGGATGCGTCGCGAACGGATGCGGCACGCCGCGGCGGATCGATAGCTTGAGCTTCTTGCCCCAACCTTCTTGTGCCATCAAAACATCCATGGCCTGCGCCGGCTTGTAGACCCGCGCGCCGTTGATCGCTTCGATCACGTCCCCCCCCATGAGTCCCGCGGTCGCGGCAGGTGTCAGCGGATACACGGCGGAGATCGTCACGTCGGCAGGACTGAACACGCCCGCGTCGGCCAGGTGAAGACCGTAGAGCGAGTCAAGTGATGGCGCGGCCGATCCTTCTTTTTTCGGTTCCTCGCTCTTGGCCCCCGACTTCTTCGGGCGAGCCGGCGTGGCTAGATCGACGGTCAGCCGGGTGGTCGACGGAAACGCCGGAGATGTTGGAGCGCCGGGCAAAGTGCGCTCGACCCCTTGATGGCAAGTCTCGCAACGATCGAATCGCGCCACGTCGCGGAAATTGTTGTTCCAGGGCAACTGCGGCAGCCAACGGTTTTCGATTTTCAACGGGCTATTGAAGGCATCGAGAATTGGCAGCTCGAGGGTCTGACGGAGTTTATTCGCACCCGTGCTCAAATCGCGTTCTTCCGCCTGCTTGCGAAACTGCTCGACCTTTGCCAGTTGAACGGCGAGCGCCTTGCTGGCCTTGTCCTCTTCGGCGGTAATCCCATTGACGATGCTCTCCAATCGCTTTCTCTCATTGACGACTTTCTGCATCAGCGCGGTGGAGGCATCGACCTGGGCACGGGCGCCGTCGGCATTCTTCTGCAACTCTGCCAGTCGGTCGGCCGATTCGTTTCTTCCGACGGCTTGATCGAACTGCGACTGCGCAGCGCTAAAATTGGCCTTCTTGTCCTTCACTTCGGCGGTTAGGCCGTCTTCGCGGAAGCGAACGGCCTTCAGGAAATCATCGCCATCCATCCCCTTCAACAAAGCCGCGCGAGCGGCGCGGATTGTATCTGGGTCCGTTTGTGCAGCCAGATCGGCGGCCGATTTGCGTAGCCCCGCGGCCGCCTCCTTGCCATAGAGCGACGAGAAACTACGACCCTGGTCCTTCGCCAAGTTGACAAATGCGTCCTCTTGATCTCTGAGGGCCTTTAAGAACTCGTCGACGCGGTCGCGGTCGGCAGGAGTAAACGTTTGCTTCGCCTTGGCGAGCGACTGCTTCAACTCCTGCGTCTTATTCTCGTAATCGGTCGATTGTTGTTCGGTCGCCCGCCAGTCCGCAGTCTGCACTTCGAGATTCCGAAACGTGCGTTGAAAATCCTTCCACGGACGGTTGTGATCGTCGGCCATCATCCAGATGGTCGTGACCAACATCGCCACCGACGAGATGCCGAACACCAGGTGCATCAGCTTCGAGTCGCGCCAGGTTTGTTCGTTTGCGGGCATTCTAGGTCAAAAGTTCAAGAACCATTCGTCGATGTGCACGATGTATTTGAGATTGATCGTCCAGCGCAAGACCATCTTCAGCGGCAGCGTCAGCATGAACAGGAACAGATTCGACATCAGCATGTAGCGGAAGAATCCCATCTTGACGAACGCCTTGCGGAAGATGGTCGTCGCCAACAGCGGGGGAAGGGCGATGAAATAGACCGCCAGCGCGATGATTCCCGGCGCCTCGCGGAGGAAAATTGTGCCTAGTTGAGCGCCCAAACCGCTCCCCGACGGGGCCCGCGGCAATGGCTGATGGAGCAGATCGATCCAGAATAGCTGCGAGAGGTCGCGGTTGTTGAGCACCTCGACCTTGTGCGGGTCCCAACTCTCGAATGGCCCGAAGAAATTCCAATTCGGACCACGGAGGAATGTGCCCAGGATAATCAACGTGATCCAAAGTTCGAGGAACCCGAACTGGAACACCAGGTAGGCGAACTTCCGCTGGTTGATCGTGTAGTAGCCGCTCCCCAGCTTGTTGTAGTCGAGAAACGGGATCGCCATCAGGCCGAAGATCACCAGGCTGGGCAGCACCACCCCAGCGTACCACGGATCGAAATAGACGAGCATCTCCTGCAAACCGAGGAAGTACCACGGGGCTTTCGACGGATTCGGCGTGAGCACCGGGCTGGACGCGTATTCCAGCGGCGCCTTGAGCATGATTCCCCATACCAAGAGCAACGCCGTCACCGCGATCATGCAGATCAATTCGGTGTAGACCAAATCGGGCCAAACGAGCACCTTCTCGTCGTCCAGCTTTTCCAGCGGCGGCAAGCCCTGGCGAATCCGATCATCGTTCTTCACCGCCTTGGCAGTTGCCAACCAAGTGAAATAGCCCAACATAAACACCAGCGCCACGATCGGCACGTTGTCCGGCTTGGTGACGATCTTCTGGAAATTCGGATCGACGGCGGAGAGTCCCATCACCAACAGCGCGAGATTCAGCATCGTCCACGCAACCATCGGCCGCACGAAGAACCGCCGGCCGAGAAACATCGTCACCAGGGCAATCGTCGTCCCCACGCTGTAGACGATCGCCCCGGTCTTCCCGCTCAGAATCATGCTGAAGCTCTTGAACCACTCGGGCATTTGCGGAACCCATTCCGGATTACCGCTCATGGCCAGCGGAGCCAAAATCACAAACCCCACGGCCACCGCCACCCAGACGAGCGCCTGTCCCGGCTCGTCCTTCTGCCGCCAGAGAGAGAGGGCGCAGACGGCGTTCATTGCCGCCAACAGCAGATAGTAGACCCCGAGCCCGCCCGCGATCGATTCCAAGGCAGCAGAGGGGTCAACACTAGCGAACAGCATGGGACGAATAAATACGAAGTGCAAAGTGCGAAGTACGAAAACGAACGATACGCCCGAAGCTGTTTAGCCGCGACCCAAAGGGCAGCGCGTACCCGGCCTCCATGTCACAACGGCGCGCTGATGCCGCCGTCTTTACGGACCCGCCAGAAGTGGATCGCCAATAACAACGACACCGCTAGCGGAATCGCGACGCAGTGCAGCACGTAAAACCGATTTAACGTTTCTTCGCCGACGAACCGGGCGCCGAGCAAACCATAGCGCGCATCGGAAGCGTTGGTGATCATGTCAATCCCGCCGACGCTCAACAATTGGTGCCCCGGCCCTTCATGCCCTAGGAACGGAGTGGCCCGGGCCATGTTCGATCCGACCGTGATGGCCCAGATCGCGAGTTGATCCCAGGGGAGCAAATAGCCGGTAAACGAAAGCAACAGCGTCAACAGCAGCAGCACCACGCCCACGACCCAATTGAATTCCCGCGGCGGCTTGTAGCTGCCGGTGAGGAACACGCGATACATGTGCAGCCAGACGGTGATCACCATCGCATGAGCGCCCCAGCGGTGCAATTCGCGGAGGATGCCGAGGCTCGTCACGTCCCGCAGCGCTTGGATGTCGGTATATGCCCACTCAAGCGTCGGGCGATAGTAGAACATGAGCAGCACGCCGGTCACTGTCTCAACCAGAAACAGGAAAAACGTCACGCCGCCCATGCACCAGGTGTAGCTGAGCGCGATCCCTTGCTTCTTGATCGACACCGGGTGGAGGTGCAGGAAGAAATTCGTCAGCATCACTACGATGCGGTTGCGGCGATCGAGCGGCATCGGATGCCGAAAGACGCTTTTCCAGAGCTGCGAGTTGCGAATCGTTTCGCCGAGCGACATGAGTTGGGAGTCGGAGGTCGGAGGTCGGAGGTCAGAGGTCAGAGGTCAGAGGTCGAATCATATTTGTTTAGCCGCAAGCCAACGGCGAGCGCGGCGGCATTGCAGTCGCGCGTGTCCCATCAAACCGTTACAAATGACGCGGGGTCGGCCCATTGGCCTAGTTCCTCGTGAAACGTCTTGCTCTTGTCAACTTCCAATTGGCCGTCGTCGCCGATGCGGATCGCGTAGCGCTCTAGCGGCCGTGGAGCCGGTCCTTCAAAATTGATTCCGTCCTTGTAAAAGCCGCTTCCGTGGCAGGGGCATTTGAACTTCTGCTCGCCTTCGAGCCAATTCGGCGTGCAGCCGAGGTGCGTGCAGACCGTTTTTAGGGCGTAAACCTCTTTCTGCCCCTTGTACTCGTAGTTGCAGATCCAGACGCCGTATTGCGCGACGTACTTCGTCTCGACCTGGCCCGGCGAAAGACTGTCTTTGAATCCGACTTTGAACCGGCTGGGAGGCTCGGTGAGAATGTTTGGAAACATGAACCTCGCGGTGCCGAGCGTCCAGAGCCCCGTCGTCACGCTGAGCGATGTAAAGCCGAGGCCCAAGAACGAGCCGAACAGCAAACTCATGAAGCCGCGGCGATCCTCGTCCGGCTTTTCCGCTTTGGCCGCCGGCTTGGGAACTGCATAGGCCGGCTTGGGGGGCATCGGCGGCACGGCGAGTTTGGCCTTCGCGGCCGCCACCGGTTCGCGCGGCGTTTGGGGCTTCGTCGCCGCTTCCGCTTTGGACATCGGCCCCGGCTTCTCCGCCGTTCGAGCCGCGGCAAGAATGCTGGCCGTCCCCTTGGGAACTGCCGGCGCGATCGCAGCCGACTTGGTTGCCGCCGGCTTTGCGGCAGCGGGATTGGCGGCAACCGGCTTTTCAGCCGCCGCGGATTTGGCGACGGCGGGTTTCGCTGCGTTCGGTTTTGCGGCGGCTGCTCCCCCGCCTGCTTTCTGCGCTCGGGCTGCCGCCATCATTTCGGCGACGTTCGGCCGGCCACTCTTTGTCGCAGCCGCTGGCTTGGGTGCCGGCTTTGCCACCGGGGCTAAGTTTGCTGGCTTTTCGGCAATGGGCTCTGTCGCCGGCATTTCACTCGCGGCGACAGCTTCGGCCGGCGGAGTTTCAGCCGCCGATATTGAATCGCCGTTCGCCTTCTTATCCGCATCAGCCTTGCGCGCGGCCGCCAGAATCTCGGCCACGGAGGGTCGCTTTTTCTCTTCAGCCATAGGTAATGAATCCGCGAGAACCCCTCGGCGGCATGGATTCTCCCACCAGCCGGGGGCGGGACTTTACTTTCGAGAATCTCTCTCGTGCAAAAAGTTCAATAATGGAAAGCACGACCGAAATCACCGATGTCAAGAAATCCGAACCGCAGATAACTGCTTGCTCTCGTAAACTTTGCGCGGCGTCGGAAAATCCTTGTGACTTTTTTCACGAACCCGCGTCTGTTTTAACGAAACCGTAAGATTTGTCAATTGCTCTGGCGAGGCGTTCCTGTCGACCGCGAAATGGTCGAGACTAATACCGACCGAGCGCCCGAGGTGCCACGAAGGAACCGGCCCTCCCCAACGCTCGATCGCCAAACCGAATTCCGGCCAACTGCCCGGCTATTCTACCGTTGCCTTCGCGCCTTGCGAGCCCTCTTTTCTTTACGAACACGAATCACGATTGGTCTACGTTAGTTTTTGATTCAATTAGACGATTTTGACTTATGCCGCGTACAGATTGTTGCGAGCAAAAATGGCGGCCGCCATAATGTCGCTGGGACGCATGATGTAGATTTAAAGGGTCGCACTTGGCGCCGTTGGTGAGTTTCCCGTCGGTTCTTCCGATTCTTGATCCTTTGAGGCTTGACTATGCGATTGGCAAATCTTGGGTGGTCGCTAGCGATTTTTTGCATGCTCGTGGCCACGGCGAGCGCGGCGGGTTGGAAAGGGGCCAAGGTCATGCCCAAGTCCGACCAATTGATGTTGCAGGTCGGCGGCATGCCCACGGGAAGCGTTTACGACATCGCCTGGCCGGCGGTCGTCGAAGAGGCTAACGGACGTTGGCTCTGGCTTCGTGACGAAGGGGGCTATAGTGCCCGCCCGGTCGCCGGCTGGGTCTATGCCGACGACGTGCTGAAGTTGGAGGAAGCCCGCGATTATTACACTGCTTTGATGAGCGATCAAACGCCGGCCTGGGTTTATTGGCTGCGCGGCATCTATTGGGAAGGCCAACGCGAGCCGGGCATCGCGCTGAGCGATTACAAGAACGCGGCGGACCGAGATCCCGAAAATCGGCTCGAGGACGTGCGTATTCGCCTCGGCCGCTTGACGGCCCAGAATCTGTTCCAAAACGCACCCGTCCATGCGATGAGCAAGAACGACCGCGATCAGTATGAATACTATTTCAATCGAATTAAGAACTCATCTCGGCCGCAGCTCTATCTCGAATGGGCTTCGGCGTTGAGCATGGCCTGCAAATGCCATCAACGAGCGGTGACCGCTGAGGCCGTTTTGCCGACGCCGGCGCCGAATGGAGAGAAAACCCGCGGCGCGGCCGATGCGAAAGCCGGCGATGCAGCGGCGAATACCAAAAAAGGCAACGACGAAATCTTCGAGACGGCTCGCACGGACGCCTTGGAGAAGCTGGCCACTGCGAAGAGATTCAACCGACGTTGGTGGCGCGTGCCGATGGCCGAGGCGGAAATGCTGCTCGATCTTTGCCAGAAGGAATCGGCCAACGGCGAGGTCGAACCGAATGAGAACGTCAGCGACAAAGATCTCGCCAGGGCGGCAGAATGCTTCGACGACGCGATTGCCTTGAATCCGAATTCGCCCGACGCTTATCGCGATCGGGCCGAAGTCTTGCGGCTCCAATATCGGCTCTCCAATTTGCAGTTCCATTTGGGGTCCGGTATGGGAAATGGCATTTCCGCTGAGCAGCGCCATCTGCTCCAAGTGGCCAAGCAATCGGCGACGACCGCTTGCAATATGACCCTTTTCCGTCAGCCGCAGTGTCTCAAAGTGTTGGCCGAAATCTGTGCTGACACGTCGGACTTGCCCAAAGCGGCCAAGTATGCCCAAAGCGCCGCCGAATACGCTCAAGAAGATGACAAGAGCATGATGAAGAAGCTCGGCGACAAGTACGTCAATTTGTTGTCGCCTAAGGACGTCGCCATCTTGACCAGCTCGGGCTCCGTGTACGTCCCAGCGGGATTCAATTCGGGGGCCCCCGGCGCGACGGGCGAGACGGCCGCCAAGCTGGAAGTCAATTACGTCGACAGGTCGCTGAGGTCCTACGACGCGGATCGCTAGTCCCAATGCACGGGCATCGAGACGAGCACCGCGAAGGTGGCGAGGAACAGCGCGATCGAAATATAGATCATGATCCGCCGCAACCGTCGGGATTCGAACGTGTTGCCGATGCCGCCGAAGAACAGCACCGAGGCAAATAGCACCGTCAACAGCACGTAGGTGTCTGAGTTGTGCCCTGCCTCGGAGACGGTGGTTCCAATTTCTGTTGCATTCTTTTCCTCCTGATCGGCCGCGTCCGTCTGCGGCTGTTTGTATTCCGCCATATCGAATGGCGTGGACGGGGCCTGTGGATTATCTAGCGGATTGGTATTCCACCACGCGAGCAGGGCGAGCTTCGTTGGCGGGGGAAGCCGGTCGGCGAAGAACTGCGCAAGTTTCTCGTTGTTCGCTTGTTTGGCTTCGAAGAACTTGATGAACATGGCGGCTTCCAGCGAGCGAATTTGAAACGCCCTGGAACGGTTCTGCGCCGCCTTCCGCGATTCTGTGCTCGCCTGCCCGCTGCGCGATCCTTGCACGCCACTCCAAATCTTCGACTGATAAGCGCACCAGGCCGAGCAAGTGGTCGCCAGTGAGAGGATGATGGCACAGGCGACCTCCATCCACGTCCTGCGATGGCTGCGCTCCAAAAGATCGAGAATCCGGTGCAGAGTGTCGTCGCCGGTCGTGGCGGGAAGCGGTGCGGTCTGGGGCGTGTCAACCATCGGGGACCTCCAAATGACGAGCGGTCGGCGGTCATGGCCGGCCAGCAGGCGAAAGTCGCGATTATATGCCGAGAAATCGGCAGGAGAATAGGCCGTTGCAAGCACTCAAATCGCCAGTCCCAAAGCGTTATAAAAGGGACCGTCGCCGTTGGCTCAAGGTTAAACGACGAGTGCGCCGCGCGCTACTCACAATACGGCTCACTTCACGCGCCACGACATCAAATACATCTGGTGCGTGTTCACTTTCATTTCCAGCCCGCGGGTGCCGCCGGTGCCGTAGAGGGCGTTTTGGCAGAGTTGCCCTAGCGGCGAGTCGAGCGTTGGATCGCCTGCGCCACGGAGCGCGCCGCGCACGGCCGCGAGGTTCGATTGCTCGAGCACGGAGAAGTCGATCGGCTGCCCCTCCGATTTCGTCGCGATCACGACCATCTGATCGAGATTGTAGGTGGTGGGCGTGGTGGTGGCCTGGCCGGTGAGGATGTGTCCGCCGGGGGTGATCATATTGTCGGTCCCCGATCCGGCCCGCGGGAAGGCGGAGAGGATGCCGAACTCGCTATCGACGAACAACAGCGTCACATCGATCTTGAAATGGCTATGGTTGTTGATTCGCCAGGCGACCCATTGCCCGGCGGGAACGGTGACTTCGTGCCCCTCGGCGCGGATCGGGGTTCCTTGCGTGTCGTTCTCGTCGCGGAGCTTGAGCATTTCGACTTCGACGTCGATCGCCGTGGCGTCGGTCGCCAGTCCGTTCGCGTCCCGCGCGACGCGATGGATTTGCGTGCCGGGGGAAGTCAGATTCAAGAGGTTTTGCGCGCGAAAGATGTGGCTTGTGTATTCCGCGAGCGCTTTGGCCGCGGAGCGCGCGGGCACGACGAACCGCGGCGTCTCGGCGGGAAGATCGCCCTCGATATCGGCGGCATCGGCAGACAGGAGAACGATTTCCTTGCCGCGCGCCTGAACGACCCAATCCGGCCGCTGGCCGCGATCCACGAGCATGAACAGCGCACCGGGCTTGCCAGCCAGCTCGCGGAGTTCGCGGTCGGCCTGCTCGAGCCGCGCGATGAGATCGGCGGCGACGACCTTCTTGTCGCGCGCGTTGGCCAATTTATCGACGGCCATCTTGAGGCGCAACGCGCCGTAATCCATATAGACGAGTTCGCAGCGCGCCCCGGGGACGAGATCATCTTCGGCCGGAGTTGGCAGACCACCATAATCGTAGGGCACGACTGTGGAATCGAGCGTGTTGGCCAGCTTGATTCGCACGTGACCGATCGCCTGGTCGGCGTTCTTGCGATCTCGCGGCGGATAGACGGCGAGTATGCTGCCGGCGGTTAGGCCCTGCAACCGCCCGGCGTTGAGCTTCCAGCCGCCCGACGGATTCTGCAGCAGGTTGAACTGCGAGCGTCCCGGAACGGCGGTTCCGAATACCTCTCGCTCTCGCGCCAGGCCCTCGATGAGCGGCTTGGGGCCGGTCGTGCGCCCCATTTGCGTGTAACGGTCACAAATCAGCTTGTGCAACTCGGCGTACGTGAGGTCGCCGGCGGCGCGCTCGAGAATCTCGCACACCGTGTACGTGAGCAGCCCGTGGTTCTGTTGATTTTCGCCATCGATCGGAAAGGGGCGCTCGACGGTCGGCTCGTCGGGGCGCGCGGCGTAAAGAGCGACGAAGTTCGGCGATTGTTCGTCGAGTTCGAAGAGATGCGCGGGCTCGTCGCCGCCGCCGCGCGTGCCGCCGCGCTGCCTAGCGCGGTCGGCCGCCTCGGCAAACGCCGATTCGGGGATCGCCAGATCCTCGGGCGAAACTTTCCGCGGCGTTTCATCTCCGCGCAACGTCGCCCCCGAGCAGCAGGAGTCGACGATCAACCATAGCGAGGCGCCGGTCGCCGTGACTGCCTTCGTCCATTTTCGCAACTCGTGGTCCGGGATCGCATTGACCACCGATTGCTGCTTGCCGCCGTTCCAGATGCCGATGTCGGCCGGGAGAAAGATCTGATCGCGGCCGTTCGGTTTCGGATAGCGCAGATCGGGCGGGTTCTGCTCCGGCTGCTGACTGCCGTGCCCGCCGAGCAGCACAACGACCTGATCGCCGCTCCCCGATTTCTTCGCCAACTCGGCAAATTCGCGGGCGATATCGTCATGGGTCGGGCGAAACCGACCGCCGACCTTTTCCGACAACACGACGATGTTTTCCGCGGGGAATTTGAACTTATCGACGAGCACGGTGCGGAGCAGCTCGACGTCATTGCCCGGCCCGACCAGCCGGAACGAGCGGTTGTTGTCGTACTTCGTGCAGCCGACCAACAGCGCAAATCGCCGCGCGGAATCCTGGGCGGCCGGACGCGCGGCCGCGGTCGACTGGTTACCACCAGGCGCCGTGGCGGCAAGAATCGTCGCGGCCGAGCCAGCTAGCATCAGCGAGAGTATTAGTTCGGCGCCATTGAATCTCGCTCCACTCATGGTTTGATCCTCTTGAAACGAGTGCGATTTCGCCCGTCGGGAATCCCATTTCGATCCTATCCCGTCGTCCGCCCGGCTTCAATGCTCGCCATGCGGCTTAACGTGGACCCGTCAATAGTCGGCGTTCCCGCGACCAGCTACAATCGAGCATCTCAAGCGGGGACAACTTGGAGTCTGCCAATCGGTTTCTTGGGCCATCTAGATGAACCCCGTCCAGATCATTGCCCGCAAGCGCGACGGTGCGGCGCTCTCCGCCGACGAGATCGGCAGTTTGATCGACGGGTATGTCCGCGGCGACGTCCCGGATTATCAGATGTCGGCCTTCGCGATGGCCGTTTATCTTCGCGGGATGGACGGGGCCGAGACGGCCGCGCTTACGGAGCGGATGCTGCGCTCGGGCGACGTGCTCGAAACGCCCGACGTTGCCCGCCGCGTGGACAAGCATTCCACCGGCGGTATCGGCGACAAGAGTTCGCTGATCCTCGCTCCGCTTCTGGCCTGTTGCGGCTTGCAAGTGCCGATGATCTCCGGCCGCGGGTTGGGCGCCACCGGAGGCACGCTCGACAAGCTCGAATCCATTCCGGGCTTTCGGACGGACCTGACTGCCGACGAGATTCAGCAGATCGTCGAGCGATTCGGCTGCGTCATCACGGGGGCTACGGCGAATCTCGTTCCCGCCGATCGCAAGCTCTATGCCTTGCGCGATGTGACGGCCACGGTCGCGTCGATCCCGCTCATCACCGCCAGCATCATGAGCAAGAAGCTCGCCGAGGGTCTCTCGGCCCTGGTGCTGGATGTGAAGTTCGGCTCCGGGGCGTTCATGAAGTCGCTGGATCAAGCCCGAATCCTCGCGCAAGCGATGGTGGACACGGGATCGCGGATGGGGGTGAAGACGACGGCCCTGCTGACCGACATGAACCAGCCCAACGGCCGATTAGCGGGCAACGCCGTCGAAGTCGATGAATCGCTTGAAGTGCTCGCCGGCGGCGGGCCGGCCGACCTCCGCGAAGTCACGCTCGCCCTGGCGGCCGAAGTCCTGCGGATGAAAGGCCTGGCCGCCGATCGCGAATCCGCCCTGGCGATGCTCTCGGGGCATCTCAGCTCCGGGCGCGCGCTAGAGAAATTCCGCGAAATGGTCGCGGCACAGGGAGGCAATTTGGATGCCCCGCGCCTCCGTGCGCCCGGCTCCCTCGTACCCGCAGGCCGCGATGGCTACGTGACCTCGATCGACACCGAACAACTCGGCATGGCGATCGTCGATCTGGGAGGCGGCCGAAAAAAAGTCGGCGACGCGGTCGATCACTCCGTCGGCGTGGAGATGCTCGTTCGCGTCGGCGATAAAGTCGAGCAAGGTCAACCGCTCGTCCAAATCTTCGCCCGGCCGGCCGACCGCGAATGGGCCACCCGCCGCATCGCCGAGGCGATTCAAATCAGCGAGGAGCCTTGCGCCCCGTTGCCATTAATCGTCGAGCGAATCGCTTCGTCGTCTCCCTCTCCCTCTGGGAGAGGGCAGGGGTGAGGGGAACCTGCTGCGGCTCACTCATTCGCGTTCCGCAAAATCGAAATCGTTATTGCTTTCCGACGCTAGTGCTTTGTCACGCCAAGGAATTGGGGTTGGCTCCAATCGTAGCGGGAGCATCCGGCTCCCGTGAACGGCGACTGGAAGCCGCCGCTACGAAAAACGCCCAACCCTAAAATCAAGCTGTGACAAAGCACTAGCAGCGTCGGCAACGTGTCAACAGGATTCCCACATGACCGCCGAACAACGCCAACAACTAATCGCCGCCGCCTTGCAAGCCCGCCAGCACGCATACGCCCCGTACTCCGAATACCAAGTCGGCGCCGCCGTGCTCACAAAATCGGGCCACATCTTCGCGGGCTGCAACGTGGAAAACGCTTCGTACGGCCTGACCCTGTGTGCCGAACGCGTCGCCATCGTCTCGGCCGTTGCCGCGGGCGATCGAGAATTCATAGCCCTAGCCGTCGCCACCGCCGGCGGCGCAACCCCCTGCGGCGCCTGCCGCCAATTCGCCGCCGAGTTCGCTCCGGCCATGCCGGTGCTGCTGATCGACGCGGCGAAGCCACAAGCGGCGATCGAAGTCAGCCTAAGCGACCTCTTGCCGGGACAATTCACGTTCAAGAAGGGATAAGCCGCAAGCGCGGAGGAGATCCCAACTCGCCCAGAGAAGATCGTGGACCTCCCGGGCTTGGCGATGGGGCCGCATGTGCCAACGGTGCGCGCGGAGGGTCTGCTCGGCGCGCACCAAAATGAATTGTCAAAAAACGTGATTGCGGTTTGGCCATGTTACAAAGCACCCTGGCCCAATTTCCACCCAAATCCCCGGGCGTCCGAAGTCCGATAAGTAGAATGTCCCCGTTTCCTCTTCCTCAATTATTTCGCCGAGTTCTCGTCAATAATTGGACTTATCCCCTTTTCCTCCCCTCTTCCGGCGCTACGAATCGCGTCGAGCTCCGCTGACGTCCGGCAAATCCGGCGCATTCGGCTGGAAGTCGGCGGGCTACGCGAAGGCGCTGTTCTTTTCCAGATATTCCTGAGTGCCTTGCCAGGCGGTGTCTTGGGCTTCGTCCATTGAGGTCTTCAACGGGCCCTTGAATTTGCCCATGAACCGATCGTAGTCCGAGACGAATTGATTCGGCTCGTTTTTCGTCTGGCTCGGATCGTTCAGGCCGAAGTCGATTGTTTTTAGATCGGCCTGGATCTGGTTCGCGGTCCACATCGCCTCGTGCATCGAATGGCCGCCGTCGTAGACTAGAAACATCATGGAGTTCATCAGGAATTCGTTGGGCTCGACGCCGGTCCCGCCGCTGCCGGATTTGTTCTTCTCCATCTCCTCATAGAGATGCAACAAGATGTTGGTTGTTCCGGACACTCCAGACGCGAACGGCAGCGCCTTGTTGAGCTGGATATCGTTTTGCTTCGAGCGCTTGACGTCGGACAGTTCCTGGCCGTCGGTGAGCTTTCCACGGATGCCCATGCGGTTTGCGGTGCCGGGCCGCTCGCTTTCCACGAGGTTATCGTCGTCGGAGGCGTCGGGCTGATGCAACATGGTGATGCCCGCCCCCTTCGACATGACTTTGCCTTGCCCCGCGCCCCGCTCGCGATTGGCCTGGCCCGTGATGCGGGAGTAATTTCCACTCGCGTTCAGGAGCCAGGGAGGCTCATGGCCCGTTTGCTTTTGCGCTTGTGGCATTTTCGCCATGACATACGAAAACGCAATGATTTCTTGGCCCGTGGTGGGCGGGGTCTTCAGGAACAACTTGAGCGCGGCGAGCGCCTCCTTGCCGTCTTTGGCGCCGGCCATCGTGCCGAACGCCGGGACGGCGGCCGACCACGGCCGCTTGTCTTCCTCCACATAGTGCTCGACGAAGTACTTGGCCGCTTCCTCGTTCTCGGGGCTGTCGGCGAGCATGTCGGCGAATGCAGAGCCGCTCTTGCCGGATGACTCGAGAAGCTCCTTGGGCGGTTTCTTGACCAGTCCGCTGACCATCTTGGTGTCGAATACGCGGCCGTAGATGTTGTCCTGCAACTGGGTGGGCTGCAGTTTATCGTCGCTCTCAGGCAGTTGCCCCTTCAGCTTACCGCAAAGACCGACCATCCCATCGTCCTTGAGCGTGGCAAACGCCTTCTCAGCCCGGACGACCAAGGCGTTCACTTGCGCCGTATCGAGCGTATGGGTCATGAACATTTTGCGCCCGTCGGTCGCCAGCGCTTTGAGTGTCGGGTCATCCTTGTGCAATTCGAGCGAATTGTTGACCACGGTCATCAGGTGAACCAGCACGTCGTTTGGCGTGCGCGACGTATCACGCTTCGCCTTCGAGGGGCCGGCGGCTTTTTGTTTCGCCAGCGTCTCGCGGGCGAGCATGTTGGCGACATCGACCGACGCCTTTTGCACGCGCGGATCCGTGCTGTTGCGCAGCTCGTCGATCGCCTTGAGCGCCGCCGTAACGCGCGTGGTGTTTTCGTTGGCCAACTGACCGTCGATATAGGTTTTCAGATCCTTGGCGAGATCGCCCCCCGTATCGAGGCGCGCGACGAGGGCCTCGCCGTATTTCGTGCGGGCCTTTTGCAGTCCCTCGCGATTGCTCTTGCTGTCTTTGAGCACGCATTCGGATTCCGCGAGCAGCACTTGCAGCTCCATCGCGTCGGTGGTCAGCCCACGGTCGTTCGGGCCGCGATCGGCGATCCGCTGGGCGAGCGATTCGAGTTGGGATTTTTTGGCGGCCAAGAGCGCGGGCTCGACCTTGCCTTCGAGATCGTTGAGGTTCTCGGCCACCTTCAGCGCGCTTTCCTTGAGCTTCAGCGGCTTAGCGCGCGAGCTGGTCAGCTTTTTTTCGATGTCGCCGATCTGCTTCGCGGGACCGGCCAATTCCTGCGGCAAGGGGTCCTCGAGCTTAAGTGCACGCAAAAGTCTTCCCATGGGTTCGCTCCTTATGCCGTGATTGGACCGAGGGCCGCACTGATTTTGCCCAGCGCCAGCCGCAGCGGCTCCGTAACCGCCATGTCGGGCAGGACCTCGTTGCCGTCGAGCGCGGCCATGACTTCGTCGCCATCGATCGTCTTCTGAAAACCGTCCATTAGCGCGCGGGCCTGTTTGATCAAGCCGGGTCGCGCCGCTTCGTCCCCATTCAATACGTAATCGAGCCCGTCGTCGAGTTGGGGCCCGAATGTCTTGATCAGCTTGTCGAGCCGGACGACGGCCGCCGAGAGCGCATTCTTTTGGCTCTCGACGCCCTTGAAGCGTTGGCTCAGTGCGGCCTCGAGCCGCCCAATCTCGGCGATGGCGTTGATCCGTTCGGTCCGCCAGGAGAGCCGGCTCTTTGCCAGGGCGACCAGCGATAGCTTGCCGCCCGCCGCGGGTCCCGTGGCCGCAGTGCCCGTTTTTGACAGGAGCGATTGTAGTTCATCGAGCCCCTTGCTCGCCTGCACGAAATCTTTGTTCTTGATGTGGCCGCCGACCGCGACGAATAGCTCTTGCACACGGGCCTTGTTTGGTCCGGCCAGCGCGGCCTTGATGTCCGCGGTCATGGCGTTGAGCCGCTTGACAACATCCGCCCCGTCTTGCGGCGGCGTGCCGGGAGGCGTGCCTTGCTTCACCAAGGGTTCGAGTTCGTCGAGGCCCTTGCCGGCCTGCACGAAATCTTTGTTCTTGATGGCGTCGTTGATCGCGACAAACAGCGCTTGCACGCGGGCTTTATTCGGTCCGGCCAGCGCGGCCTTGATGTCCGCGGTCATCGCGTGGAGCCGTTGAGCCACCAAGTCGCCGTCAGGCGGAGCGGGGGGCGCCTGCGGAGGAGTTGCGGTAGTCGATCCTCCTTCGTCGGCGAGCAGTTCCGGATCGGCGTTGACGCGGAATTCCGCATGAACGGCCATTCCAGCGTCGCGTTTCACGATCACCTTGACCGCCTGGGCGGCCGTGGCGGGAGCTTCCTTGGCCGTTTCGAAGATATACTTCCCGTCTTCGTACTGGCAAAAGCCCTTGATTACGGCGGAGCCGCCGCTTTGCTTCTTGGCCGCGGCAATACTGGCCGGAGGCACCTTCGTCTTGGAAAGGATCAAGGCGCCGTCGCTGGCCCCCTTGAGAACGAGCGCGAAATAGGCCCGCTTCGATTTTGCCGCCTTCAATCCATCGACCAAATCCTTGTCCAACTCGGCTGCTTTCGCCATGATCGTGTCCTGCTTACCGATAGGAATTCTGTTTCCCCGACAGGAAGTGAGTTTAGCACGGGCGACCGGTGAATCAAGGGTTACATGCTGTCACCGATTGCAAATCCTGGCCGGCGAAGTATTCGACTCGGATAAGCTCGATAACGTGGGTGCATTCCGCACTTTGCAGTTTGGCACGTTGAGGTTATGACTTCGGGTTTGGATTTTGGGGTTGGTGCATGGAAACTAGGAATCGACGGGGAGGTAGGCAATGGAATGCCGTTTACAAGACCGGATTAAGGCTGTCGC
>DASZFO010000108.1 GCA_035939775.1 Pirellulales bacterium
GTTGAAGTCGCCCTGGTCCCACCGGCTCACGCCCTTGTTGAAGTTGGCGGCCAGGATGCCGAAGTCGATGCCGTTGACGGTGCCGTTCAAGTCCGCGTCGCCGAGCAGCGTGAATTTGACTTCGATGGTTCCGGATGCGAGTCCGGCCGGGTTGCCAATGTCGGCCGCGTCAGCGTAGCCGATACCATAGCCAGGATTGGACGCGATTGCGCTGGAGGTGATTCCGCCCGGTCCGTTCCATGCTCCGCCGTTGTAGCCCGCGTTCAGCAATGCCACGATCGACGCAATCGGATCGCTGGCGGGGCTGCCGTAGTTGATGATGACGTGGTTGTTGTTGATGTCGAAGGTTCCGGTGCCGGAGATGGCCAGCGAGGTGATCGTCGCCAGGCCGGTGCTGGGCGCCAGTTGCAGCGTTCCGCCGGTGATGGAGACGGCGCCGCTGGGCAGCGCGCCGGTGACGCCGGCAACCAAGGTGCCTGCGCTGACATTGGTTCCGCCGGTATAGGTGTTGACGGTGTTGAGGGTGAGTTTGCCGGTGCCGGACTTGGAGAGTGCTGTGGTTCCGGCGATGGAACCGGTGCCGCCGATGACGTAGTTGCCGTTGCTGTTATTGACCGTGACCGACGCGGGGCTGACGGTGGTGTTGAGCGTCACCGCATAATTCGCGGCGGTGTTGCTGGGGTTGTTGTCGTTGAAGGTGACCTGCGCGCCGTCGGAGTAGGTGGTGTTGGCCGCGCCGTTGTTCCAGTTGGAGCTGGTCGCGTTCCAGAGGTTGTCGGCGCCGGCGTTGTTCCACGTGAGGTTGGGCGGACCAGTGACAACCAGATCGATGAATCCGGAATCGACCGCCGTGCTCAAGGAGAGCGAGACCCCGGGGATCGTCGGCAGCGAGAAGTTGGCGAGATCGATCCCGCCGATCGATCCACCGATGAGTCGATAATCGTCCCCGGCGACGGGAGTACCGCCGAACGTCATGAGTGTGCCCGACGCGATGCTGACAGTTCCCGAGCCCAGGAGAAGCAGATCTCCGTTCGTGACGGTACCTGTGCCGGTGCCCAGATCGAAATTAAGGGTCGTCTGGTTGTTCGTCGTCAATCCGCCGACCGACAACGTCCCAACCGCGCCGACGGTTCCCGGAGCGATCGTTTGTGCTCCACTGCCTGCTCCCGTTCCCGGCACAACGTTCTGGCTGATGGTCCCGCCGATCGTCGGCGAGCTCGCCAGCGTTGCTCCTCCGAACAAGGTGACGGTTGAGCCGAGGCCCAGCGCGGCCGTGCTGTTGTCCGCGATGACCAGCGTGCCGCCGGTCACGGTGTCATTGCCTGAATAGACATTCGACGCCTTGATCGTGGTCGTGCCGGAGCCCACGAAATTCACAAATCCACCGCCCGCATCGGAGAACGTCTGGGCGATCGTAATTCCAAACCCGCCGTTGTTCACGTTCACGCCGGCCCCGCCGATGTTCACGGTGATCGGCTGTCCGCCGTTCTGATTCGCCAGCGCCGGGAACCATTGCCCGCCGCTCGGATCGTTCGCATTGGCCAGCAACGTTCCCCCATTAATATTCATCGTGACGGGGGCCGTTCCTTTGGCGAGGATAGTAAAGCTCCCCGCTCCGAGTTCGGCGTTCCCCGACATATTGACTGTAACCAGCGGAGATCCGGACGTATTCTCTGAATCATCAATATTGAACGCACCGGTCCCGACGTTGAATACTCCGTTGTCCTGAATATTCACGGTCGTTTGCAGCGCGTCCGACGACGAGTCATTCCCGTCGAGCAACGCGCCGACCGAAGTGATCATCGCGTTATTTTCGAGAGTCAAACTCAAAATGGCCGTGTTGGAAGTTCGACCGACGATCAGCGCGTTCGTCGACGTCGTCAACAGCGAGCCATTGCCCGCAATAATAATGTTGCCTCGCGTAAAGATTGCCTGGCTGCCGCCGGAATTGGCCGCGCCGGTCAACGTGAGCGTCGAGTCCGGCACGCCGCTGCTGGCGTTCACGTGTGACGTCCCGATGCGAACCTGTTGCGAGGTCGCGCCGGTGAGAATATTGATCGGCCCCGAAATCGTGGCCGATGCGCCGCCGTCGGGCACATCCTCAAATTCGTTGGATCCAACATCGGTGAAGATCTGGTTCGAAACGACCGCACCATTGGCCAGCTGCAACCCGTTCGCGGGCATAACCGTCACCGCTCCTGAGCCGAGGCTGCTCGCCCCGGTTGCCTTGACGGATGCCGCGCTGATGGTCGTCCCGCCGGAATAGGTGTTGGTTCCGCTAAGCACGAGTTGTCCGCCGCCGGACTTCACCAGGGCCACCGTGCCGGTGGTATTCTGGATCGTTCCGCCGAACGTGTTGGTCGAACCGTTGTTGATCGTCACGGTCGCGGTCCCGCCCGCCGAGACGTTGTCGATAGTGCCGGTCGTGCCCGAAATGCTCGCCAGAGAAACGCTGTTTCCATTGATATCGAGTACGGCTGCTCCACCGAAGGCGACTTTACCGGTGTTCAATGCGGCCGGATCGCCCGTGCCATATTGGAGCGTGCCGGCGTTGATGTTCGTCGTCCCGGTGTACGTATTCGTACCGGTCAGGGTCACAATTCCGCCGCCCGCCTGCGTGAGAGTTCCCAATCCCGTAATGACGTTAGGGACAGACAAGGAGGACGAAAGATTGAATACCACCGCGCCGTTGTTATTAACAGTTCCCGCCGCCGCGCCGAACGAGCCGCTGGTGCCGCCCGCACCGATCTGAAGGAGTCCCGAAAGGATGGTTGTTCCACCGCTGTA
>DASZFO010000109.1 GCA_035939775.1 Pirellulales bacterium
CGTGAGCCACCTTCACGCGGTGGTCGGCGTTCGTGAAGTCGTGGCCGCCCAGCAGGTTCGTGGTGTTGCTGAAGAGCCGCGACCCCATCGCGTTGCACTGCCCGGTGATTGAATTAGCGCCGGTGCCGCGGCGACCGATGTTGCCCGTCATGAGCGCCAGATTGATCAGGCTCTGCGCGGTGCGAACACCCTGATGGCTCTGATTCACGCCCATCGTCCACCAGAACGAGACGCGCCGGCCCTCGTGGATCTTGCGGGCCAATTCGTGCATCGTGTCGGCCGAGATTCCCGTCGCCGCCGCGACGCGCTCGGGCGTAAAGGGGGCAACGAACGCGGCGAACTCTGCGAAGCCGTTCGTATGCGCGTCGATATACTCGCGGTCGATCCAGTTCTCGGCGATCAAGATCTGGGCGAGGCCGTAGAACAATTCCAGATCAGACTTCGGCCGCAGCGCGATGTGCTGCGTCGCTTGCATCGCCGTCTCGGTCCGCCGCGGATCGACGACGATGATCTCGGGGCGATGCGGATTCCGCAACACGCGATGCCAAAGGATCGGATGCGCGATGCACACGTTCGCCCCCACGAACACCATCACGTCCGATTCCTCGAGATCGGCGTACGTGTAGGGCGGGGCGTCGAAGCCGAACGACTCTTTGTACGCGACCACGGCGGTGGCCATGCATTGCCGCGTGTTGCCGTCGCCGTGGAGCATGCCCATGCCGAATTTCGCCAGCGAACCGAGCAGGGCCATCTCCTCGGTCGGAATCTGGCCGGTGCTCAAGAAGGCGACCGAGTGCTCGCCGAATCGAGATTGCACGTCGCGAAGCCGGCGGACGAACGTCTTGAGGGCCGTGTCCCAATCGACTGGCCGCATTTGATCGCGATGGTCTCGAATCAGCGGCGTGACAGCCCGATCCGGCGAGTCGAGCACCGCCAGGCTTTCCCAGCCTTTGGGGCAGGCCGTGCCGAGGTTGACCGGGTAAGCGACCGTCGGCGTGAGATTGATCGCTTCACCGCCGCGGAGATGGATGTCGAGCGAACAGCCGGTCGAGCAGAAGCCGCAAATCGTCCGGGTGGTCGTGGTGGGAAGCCGGTTGGCCGGCAGCCGACCCAGTCCGAAGCCGGCTTCGCTCTGCTGCAACTGCCTTGTGAGCGGGCCGCTCGGCGCGTGCAGCAGACCGCGCAACCGGCCGAGCAAGCCCGTCGACGAAGTCGATGCACCCGAATCGTAGCGGCGGCTCATGACGACGGCCCTCCCGGCATCTTCGGCGGAACGACCGCTGCGAAGAACAGGTAGCGCTCGCACAATTCGCCGGCCAATAGCACGGCGAACATGCTGCCGGTCTCAAGCGCCATCAGGACGTCGGGCCCTGAACTTCTTGCGGTCTGCCGGCCTAGCGACACGAGCGCCAGCGGCAAGACCATGCCTCCCACGATCCCGCAGATGAAGCGCGCCTTGGTTACCGCCGCGAGTTCGCCGGCCAACAACGTCGCCGACCGTTTGAGCCCCGTGTTCTGTTTTCGCCACAAATGGCGGAACTCGGCGAACTCGAACAGCAGCTTGGCCGCTGCGATGCCGATCAGTCCGGCGAGGCACGAACCGCCGTAGCCGGCGAGGATACCGCGGCCGGCGACACTATCGAATCCGACGGTCGCCAGCGCGATCACCAGCGTCACGGCCAGCCCCAAGAGCGCCATCGTCGTCAAGAATCGCACGGCCGTATTCCAGCCGTTCCAAAGACTGCGTCCCGTGCACTGATAGACCATGACCGACGAGAGCACGCCCGCGAATCCGAAGAACACGACGGTATCGGCCAGCGCTGCGACCGGGCCGCGGATTCCCTCCGGCGTCGGTCCGATGCGCCACACACATGCTGAATACAATGCCGCCGCCGCCGCAAACAACCCGAAGCAGAGAATCTCGCGGCTCAACCAAGAGGTAGTGAGGCCGAGAACGGCCCGAAACGCATACTGCGGCCGGCCCAAGTGCAGCACGCTCGCTCCTAGCGCCAACAAACCGAATCCCAAGGCCGCGAGCGCCTGGGCAGCCAGGCCGAATGTCGCTCCGCCATCCAGGGCCGTTCGCTGCAAAATCAATTGCACGAGAAACGCGCCAACCGAAAGCTGCGTCAGCACGAGCATCACGATCAATGGCCAGTGCGCATGCTCCGGGCGGACCGAATGGTAGTCGGCCGGCAGCATGTTCCGCGGCAAGACTTGCCGTGTCTTGTAGTTCGTCGTCGGCAGCGTGCGATGCGGGTCCGGCGCGCCGGGCAAGAATTGTTTCGCCTCGCAGTCTTCCAGCACCTGCTCTTTCCGCACGATACGGATGCGAATCGCCTGGTGCGGACAAGCCTGCACGCAAGCCGGCGGTTCGCCCGCCGCCAGGCGATCGCTGCACATGTCGCACTTGCGGACGATCCCCTTTTTGCGATTGTATTTCGGCACATCGTATGGACAGGCGAAGATGCAATACTGGCAGCCGATGCACTGGTCATCGAGATGCCGGACGATCCCCGTCCGCGGGTCTTTTTCGTAGGCCCGCACTGGGCAGCAGGTCAAGCACGCCGGTTCGAGACAGTGATGGCAGGCCGCCGTGACATATTGCAATGCCGGCAAATCGGTCGTCCCGCCGATCAGCAGACCGACATCGCGCCAAGCCTCGTTCTCATCCAGCCCGTTCAACGAATGACAGGCCGAGACGCAAGCCTTGCAGCCCGAACACGCATCAAGATCGACCTCGAAGGCATATTGCTCGCCCTCGGCAGGAGGGCTGGCTGGCAGCAACTTCTCATACCGTCGCGAGCGGAGCGACAATTCATCCAAAGCCTGGGCCTCGGAAAACTCCTCCACCGCCGTCATTTCCTGCTGCCGGCCCAAATACCAATCGACCAGCGAGAACTGGTCGACCGATGGGGGCGACGAAACTTCATCGCTCAGCGGAATCTCGATAACGGGCATCGGCCGGGAATCTGGCAAGTGAGAAGTGGAGAACCCAATTCGCCGCAACGGATGCGCCCGTGCAGAAGAGCGCTCCCTCGCTCTCGAACCACAGAGGCGAATCCGCCCGAGGCGAACCGTGACGTGGGCGATAGGTAGCAGGCACACTCCGTGCGACGTCCGCCAACGGCAGGCAGATTTAGCGAACCGCACGGACGGCACGCGGAGCGTGCCTGCTACGTTAGCGCGAGAAAGTGCGAGGCGGAGGTCGGCCCTTCGAGCCGTATGCAAGATAGGAAGCACGTCGAAGACGGGGCTTCCTGCAAGCGAACCTCGATCGGCAATCACGCCGACGCGCGAAAAGGCGAAGCATTACGTCACCTGGTGAGAAACATTGCCAAGTGGATGCCCGAGCATGCTCCGCCGGGAACTCGGGCACCAAACCAAACGTCCTGAGCAGAAGGTCGCTAGCAGCCAATTGCAACCGATGTGCCAGCCAGCGCGTGCGACGCGCAAACATCGCGGGCCGATTTCCGTAACTAGCGCCGCGCCGATGGCTTGCGCAAACGCGGCTGAATCGCGATTCGCCGTCACGTTTCCGGCCAATCAGTTCGTTGCCCACTCGCGCCGCGACCGCCGCCCGCGAGGCAGGCACGGTCCGTCACGATGTCGGAACCCCGAGGTCGACGGATTCCGAAACTCAGTTCTCGATCCTTGCCCCCCTCCGTGGAGCCGGTTTAGGATGGACCGATCGGTCGCGCCGTTCTAATGCGAGCGTTCGATAGCCCGCCGGGGAGAGTTTCCATGTCGAGAAGAAGTCGGATCGCCGCCGTTGAATTCGGTAGGTTGTTGGCTGAGCTACGAAGATCTGCCGGCGCGGTTGGCCGCTTGACGATGGCCATCTGTCTTGCCGCCATCGGCATGGCACCGATCGGTTGCCAGAGAGCGCCGGAAGCTGCCGCCGAGACGCGCGCGAATTCAACGCCTAACGCCGCCGTAAAAGGTGGCGGCGACAAGCCGGCCGAAGACGGAACTCCAACTGCGGAAGATCCAGCGCCCGAAGTCGATATCAATAGCGCGCCAATACGCCCGCCGACTCGCGTTTGGTTAAGCGATCTCGAAGAGACGAATGTCAGCGTTGGGGCGGGGAAATTCGGCAAGCACGGCTTGGCCGGTTGTGCTCCCGGGGTAGTTCGTATTAATGGCATCAGCTCGCATCATGGCCTTGGAATGCACGCCGATGCGCACGTCGAATACTCGCTCGGTAAGAAGTACCGCATGTTTCGCACGTCGGTCGCGTTGAACGACTCGGCCGGTGGCAACTCCGGGCGACCAGTGCAATTCCGCGTCTTGGGCGACGGAAAGACGCTCTGGAAATCCTGCTTGTGCTATCGTGGCGGATCGACTGGTCAACCCTGCTTGCTGGACGTGAGCGGGGTCGACGTACTGAGACTAGAGGTCCAGTTTGTGCCGAATACGACTGGAATTGAAGAGACGGCACACGCCGCATGGGTCGAGCCGTACGTATCCGACGAGGTTCCATCGGCCGAGGCGCTTCACTTGTGTTCGCCGGAGCGGTTCGATGCACAGGCGCAAGGATTTACCGCGGAAGCGACCATACGCGAATTGTTCGCGGCGGAGAAATTTGCCGACCTGGACGAGATGGCAAAGCAATTGCGCAAGCACGATATCTCTTACGGCGGGATGTCCCTGTTGGGTTCGCTTTATGAAAGTCTGAGCAATTCCGTCGACTCCAGCGACGAGGGCTGGCAAAAGCATTTTGACCGCTTGGAACGTTGGCGAACGGCGCAACCTGCCTCGATCACTCCGCTGATTGTGCTGGGCAGTGCGTACACTGACTATGCCTGGCGGGCTCGCGGACACGATTACGCCAAGAACGTGCCGGAAGATGCTTGGCCCAAATTCAAGGAGCGGTTGAAGAAGGCTCGCGCGTATTTCGAGCAAGCCCAAGCCTTGGATCGTGATCCGCATTTGTACTGTTGTCTGATCAGTATGGCCCTTTCGCAGGGCATCGCACTGGACGAAGTCATGCCGCTTGTCGAAGAAGGACGGAGGCTTTTTCCGCGGTATTATGATCTCTACGATGCCGCGGCCACCTGCTTCCTCCCGCAATGGTTCGGCAAAAAGGGCGACGTCGAGAAATTCGCTGCCCGAATGCGGCAAGAGTTGGGCGGGGAACTGGGCGATGAGGTGTATTTCAGGATCGCCGCGGGACAGCTTCCTTACCTGATCGAGAACTTCTTTCGCGAGAGCGGTTTCAAATACTCCGATCTGGTTCCGGGAATCAAAGTGGCCCTTCGCGATTATCCGGAGAGCGATTTTTTCTACAACGCCGCCTGTTGCATGGCTTGCCTTTCTGGCGATTCCGAAATGAGCCGATTGTTGTTGCTTCGCATGGATCCGGCGACGTTTTCGTGGCGTCCTTGGGGCACCTATGCGCGCATGGTTTCTCAGCGCGCGCAGATTAATCGCGATGCAACTTCTGATGAAGCTAACGGGATGTTTTATCCGGACACTTGGATGGGGAACATCGCGTTCCTGGGAACATCCGACCGGCTGATCACCAGTGGGGCCGATCCTCATTTGGACGTCGCCAACCTGCGGCGAGGAATCGATGCGCAGATCCCGGTCAAGCCGAATGTCGGCGGGCTGGCGGCCGACAAGGAAGGAAAGACCGTCATCATTCGATGGATCGCCGAGCCGCCAGCGGCCAGCCACGAGGCCGAAGTTTATACGATCGGATCGAACGATCCGCCGGTGGTGCTGACGGGGCACACGGCCAATGTCGCCGGCGTCGCCATGAGCGGCGATGGGAAGCGCTGCGCAACGACCGCGCTCGACGGGACGGCAAGAATCTGGAGTCTGGCCGATCCAGAAAAGCCGATCGTTCTCAAGCATCCCCGCGAGGTGTTCGCCGTCGCTTTCGCGCCCGACGGGAAGACTGTGGCCACGACCAATGACCACGGCGTGATCTGGCTTTGGGACGCCGAAACGGGCCAGCGCGCCGCGGAGCCGCTCGGCGAAGATGACAAAGACCACGGGCAATGCCGCATTCGATTTCTTCCCGATGGCAAGGAAATCATCTCAGTCGCCCACGACGGCACGATCCGCCGCTGGAATCTTGCCGAACGCAAATATCGGGAAGCGGAACTCGGCGGCGATCTGGTTTCCCAAATCGGGCTGTCGGCGGATGGGAAATGGCTCGCGGTCGGCCGCGAAGGAGGCTCGATCGACCTCGTCGCCGCCGACACATTCAAGATCGTCCACACTTGGTACGGTCATTTCCAACTCGTCGGGGGCCTCGCATTTTCGCCGGACGGCAAAACCCTCGCCTCCAGCTCGCACGACGGCGGCCTGAAGATCTGGCCGCTGGAGAAGTTGGTTTCGCAATAAGAACGCCGAACAAATCCGGCGGGGACTGTCCCCCTTTTGCGCGGTTGTCGGAGCAAAACGAGGACTCTCCCCTTCTCCCAGCCGGATTTGCCTGTTGCGGCATGGTCTCCTGTGACGCGGAGTTCGACCGAAGGTCTCTCCGTAAGTCGTGGACGCGTCCGGGAGACCTTCGGTCGGTCGGATGGAACGGTCGTGAGACCGGGCCATAACGCCGGCGATGAAAGCTGATTCCGGCAGGGCAAGCTCCATTTGAGCGTCAGGCGTTGCGGTACGATGCTTTGTGGCTCAGGCTTTGCCCCGGCGCAATCGTGAGCCAAGCCGCATCGGGCTTCCATAAACGTACCAAATACAGGATTTGCCCCGTGTGATATGCGACGTGGCTCATTCCGCGCAATAGCGCTTGTTGCACCGAATGCCGTTCGCCGCGAATCGTGATGGTCTTTTCAAGGTCCGACGGTTCCAGCGACTTAAGCGTCTCTTCAAGTGCGGCCCAGCCCGCCTCCCATTGCGCCATCAAATGCGATCGACTATCGTTCGGTCCCAGAACAAACTCATCGTCGCGGTTACGGCTCGGCGTGTCTCCGTCGCTCGTTAGAAAATCGGTCCACCGCGACCGCAGATTTCCGGCCAAATGCTTGACGATCAGCGCGACCGGGTTCACCTGCATCTCCGGCCTGCGAAAGAACGCTTCGTCGTCCAATTGCACCATCGCCCGCTCGGCAAGCTGCCGATGCCGCCGGAATTCATGCTCAGAATCTCGAATCAGGTCGTTCATGTCCCCCTCCATACCAGACTGGGCCCGCGGCCCGATTCCGCATGACGGCCCATCACGGACGAAACCGATTTTGGGCAGCGTGCCGAACGGTAACCACGAGCACCGTGTTTCCAACGATTGTGAAAAGCACACGATGCGTTGGTTTGGAGCCGAGCCCGAAATGCAATTCGCGAAGTTCGTAGGGAAACCTCTCCCGCTCCGCAGCGATGGCCCAGCGCTCGGGCGAGGTTGCGAGTCCGGCGATTGCCGCACGGATGCCCTGATACCATCGTTCAGCTTGTTCAACTGAACGCTCGCGAGCCCACCATGCCGTTGCGTCCTCAATCTCCCGAGCGGCTCGCTCGGTGGTGACGACGATGTATCTCATTTGTTCGACGGCAAGCCGAGCCGAGTGCGGATACGGGCGTCGAGTTCTTCGAGGGTTACCACCCGGCCCGCTTCCATGTCCGCGATGCCCTCGCGGATCGCGGCCAAGTCTTCCTGCTGCCGCAGGCTCGTGAGAGTGGTTTCGTCGACAACATAATAAACGCGATGTGTCCGCTCATCTTCGACCGGCAACGGTCCTTCGCTTCGGTCGAGCGCTTCGCATTGTTCGGGCGTGAGCTTTGGCGTCATGTTGATACTCTACCACGGGGGCTAGTTTTAGGCCAACACGCTCGTGTCGGTTCCAAATCGCTGTTTCCTCCCTCATCCGACCGTTTATCACGCGAAGCCGCGGAGGCGCCGAGAAGACGGACCCGCAGATTCACGCCAATCCGCGGGCATCGGCGCTCATCGGCGGTTCTGCATCAGCCAGGGCCAAAGGCCCGCTCCATTCCAGATTGGGCCAACGGCCCAGGACAGATTCCCGCATCATGTCCCAAAGGGCCAACGGCCCAATTCAATTCCGTGCAACCCAACCACGGCTGCCCCACGGCAGATCAATCCCGCAAGCAGAATGACGGCAGCAACCGAATCGCTTGTTTCGGTTCCTGACGCCGCTTTCTTTCTTTTTTCAATATGGGCATCGTCAAGCACGATGGCGATTAGCCGCCACCTGCTTTGTTCGCGGCCATATTGCGCTTATCGACAGACGTTGGCGGCTGGTCCAACGGCACTTCTGGGCCGTTCCATTTGAATACGAGATCGTCCATCGTGCCATCCAAGATGGCCGCGGCGGTCCTTTCCGGCGTGTTGTCGTTTACAAATATCCGTGCAAGTCGCTCCAGTTCGCGCCTGATACAGCCCGCTGTGTACCGCATTCCAGCGTCGGCTAACGAAAGGCTACCGGTGCGCAGACCGAGACTCTCCATTCGAACTTTGTCGAGGATTAGTGGAGTCTGTCGGAGATGCTCGATCCCGCCGTAAAGCTCTTCAATTCCTGCTTTCACAGCTTCTATTCTTTCGAGCGTCAGTTTTAGGCTGCGGAGGTCCAATTCGCGTAAACGCGTTAGCACCGGAATTGCAATACATGTAAGGACCAGCATGCCCACCAAGATCACGTAACTAGCATCGCCAATATTGGCCGTTACCAACAGGGTGGTGAACAGAATGATCCCGATGGTTGCGATGAGAACCGATATTACCGTCGATGATTTCATTGTCGTTTTCTCCTCAAACGCCGATCCCCAACACTGGCCGTCTCGATCAGCCGGCGCCGCGGAAGAGTCAGGAACGAATGGCACTGCCGCTTATGGCGGATCCACTTACGAAACTGCTGACAACGCACGCTCGACCGATTGCCGGCGCGGTTGCGCGCGAAACAGTGTGATTCAGGAATGGCGGTAAATCGCAAAGGAATGCC
>DASZFO010000110.1 GCA_035939775.1 Pirellulales bacterium
CGCCGGCGCTCGTCGATGAACTGGGAAACCCGCCCCCAATGAGAAACCGTCCGGGAGTTAACCTGAGCCCCGCAGTCGCGCCAGAGCTGTCTGACTCCCTCGAATCCGAGGGCAGCTACGGCGCTGGCGTCGGCGGGTGGAGCGATTCGAGCGCCGTGTCAGGCGCAGCGCGCGGCGCGCTCGGCGACGCCGCTGGGATCGATATTCCGCGGGCCGGGTTCGTGGCCTGGATGCTGGCCGCGTATCTCGTCGTGTTGGTGCCCGTGAATTGGGGGCTGTTCAAAACGTTGCGGCGCGTGGAATGGGCCTGGATCGCGGTGCCGCTGATCGCGCTGGCCGGGGCAGTCGTCGTGACGAAAGCGGCGAATCTCAATATCGGCTTCGCCCGCTCGCAGACGGAAATCGGTGTGCTCGAATTGCATTCGGGCTATCCTCGCGGACATCTCACGCGCTACACGGCGCTCTACACATCGCTTTCAACGAGCTACGACGTGCGGTTCAACGATCCGTATGCTCTCGTGCGGCCAATGGTGCTCGAAAGCCAGGTGCGGCCCGGAGCGACTTGGGAACCGACGACCTACACGATCCGCCAGGAGGCCGATCTGCGGCTGGGAGGTTTCGGCGTCTCGTCGAATTCGACCGCGATGCTCCACAGCGAGCAGATGCTGGACCTGCCCGGAGCGCTTTTCTATTCCTCGGCCGACGGTCCGCCGATGGTTTACAATCGAACCGGCCTGACATTCGATCAAGGAGGCGTGGTCCGCTTGGCGCCGAGCGGAGAATTGCAAACTGCCTGGCTCGGCCCATTCGCGCCGGGCGAAGCGGGCCGGCCGTTGGAATTCCATACCGTGCCGGCGGAGACGCCGCCGCTGCCGCAATGGCACGACGACCCAGCGGCCGCGCCTGGCATACCGCCCCTGAGACTGAGAAAGCTCGCGGCGATGGTCGTAGATCGAAACGGTTTGAAACCTGGAGAGATGCGATTGGTCGCGTCGCTCAGTCAGCCGCTAGGCGGAATGGAAGTTGATCCGGCGGCATCGCAAACGACCCGCGCCGCCGTGCTGGTCGTCGCCCATTTGCACTACGCGCCTCTCGACGAGCCGCTAGCCGATCGCAATTCGCGTCAAGAGCCGGTGCCGTCAATCCGCGAGGAACCGCTCGACCCCGACGCTCCCCCCGCGGGTTTATAGGGTGACGGAGTGGCAGATTGAAAAGGTGACAAATTATCCTCATCATCATGGCGACGACCAGCCACACTGCGCCGCGTAAACGCGGCGGCTAACGATTGTCGCTCGCGGTTCTGTTCCGTTTCGTACTTCGTCCTTCGCACTTCTCTAACCCCTCGCCCATTCCGTGATCGAGCTGCGCGACTTCTCGAAGCGCTACGGCGATTTCAAGGCAGTTGACAAACTGAACTTGAAGATCGAGGCCGGGGAAATGTTCGGCTTCATCGGGCCCAATGGGGCCGGCAAGAGCACGACGATCCGCTTTCTCGCCACACTGCTCAAGGCCAGCCACGGCGAAGGGATAGTGAACGGTCACAGCGTCACGCGTGATCCGCTCGGCGTGCGGCGGAGCGTCGGCTACATGCCCGACAACTTCGGCGTCTACGACGGGATGAAGGTTTGGGAGTTTCTGGATTTCTTCGCCGTGGCCTATCAGATTCCGCGGGCGCGGCGGAAGCAAGTGATCGCCGACGTGCTCGAGCTGCTCGATCTGGTTCACAAGCGCGACGACTTCGTCAACGGCCTATCGCGCGGCATGAAGCAGCGGCTCTGCCTCGCCAAGACCCTCGTCCACGATCCGCCCGTGCTGATCCTCGACGAGCCCTCGAGCGGACTCGATCCGCGGGCGCGGTTGGAATTCAAAGCCCTGATGAAAGAGCTGCGGCGGATGGGCAAGACGATCCTGATCTCGAGCCACATCTTGAGCGAATTGGCCGACTGCTGCACGTCGATCGGGATCATCGAGCGAGGTCAGCTTTTGATGCACGGCCCGATTGAGGATGTCTATCGCCGAATTCGCCGCAACCGGCTGATCGAAATCAAATTCGTCGACCGGATGGACGTCGGCCTTTCGATCGTCCGCAGCATGCCGGAAACGCGCGACGTGCGCGTCGAAGACCACCGGGCCACGATCGAGTTGGAAGGGGACGATGCCAAGGTGGCCCAGCTTCTCGACATGCTCATGCAGCAAGGGGTGCGGCTGCGGAGCTTCAACGACAAAGACCCGACGCTGGAAGATGTTTTCATGCTGGTCACCAAGGGGCTGGTGACGTAGGCCAAAAAATTGTTGTGTTTGCCGTAGCGCGTAGGTATAGTGCGGTCAAGCTCGTCCCCTTTGCGACGCACCTTTTGATTGAAGCGAGCCGCTAATGAACCGACGCACCGGCGTAGTATTTTATCGTTTGCGGCGGCGCCGTCTTGCGATGGCATTTCTTTCGGCCGCGCTTTGGATTGGCGCGAGCGCCCGAGCACACGCGGGCCTCATCATCACTCCCGCGTTCGATAGCACCATCACCAGCGATCCCAACAAGGCGGCGATCGAAGGGGTGATCAATCAGGCAATCGGCGTGTACGAAACCCATTTCACCGATCCGATCATAGTCTCGATCGACTTTGCGGAAATGACGAGTGGACTGGGCCAAAGCAGTTACACCGTCTATAAGATTTCCTACCAGCAGTTCATCAACCAGCTTGTTGCCGACGCGAAAACGAGCGACGACGCCACGGCGCTTGCTCATCTGCCCAAGGGCGCGAACAACCCCGTCAACAACTCCACGAGCATCAACGTGAAGCCCGCCAACGCGAGGGCCATTGGAATCTCGCTCGGCGGCGGGTTCGACGGCACCGTTAAGCTCAATACGCACATCACCGATATTGGGAGTCCCGGCACGAGCGGCCAATACAGTTTGTCGGCAGTGGCCGAGCATGAAATCGATGAGGTCCTCGGCCTCGGCTCGGACGCGGGGGGCACCGGCTTCTTCACCGATCCCACTCCCGAAGATCTCTTCCGCTACACATTGGGCCCCGGCGGCGTCCGTAGCTACACGAACACGGGCGACAACGCCTATTTTTCCATCGATGGCGGCACAACCGACTTGGCGCGGTTCAACCAGGGCAACAATGCCGGCGGCGATTACGGCGACTGGTGGAGCAACAACGGCGGCGGCAATCCGGGAACGAATCCTCCGGCTCGCGTGCAAGACGCCTTCGCCTATCCCAATCGACATCCAGTCCTCGGCGTTGAGCTGCGAGCGCTGGACGTCATTGGATACAACTTTGTTCCTGAGCCCGGCTCGGTCACTCTGCTCATCCTGGGATTGGCTTGCTTCGCCCTGCGCTTCGCTAGCAAGCGGTAGACCCAGTCTACGGTCTGCTTCGTTCGTCGCTTCCTCCCTTATACGACTGTACCTTCACGGTGAACGGCCCGGCGCCCCCAACGATCCAGCGGACGTACATTGCCCCCATGCTGGGAATTGTGTCTAGGCGGATCGCGCTCGGCCGGCGTTTTTGCTCCTTGGCGTTCTCGAAGAACTGATCGGTCGCGTTCAAGGCGGCCAGCACCTTGAGTTTCGGTCCCGAGAGTGTGACCAGATCGGGCGGGGTGATCTTGTTGGCCACGTCGGCCGCGGAGTGGGTCGGGATCATCCGCTCGTTCGAGATTACGGCCGTCACTTGTGACAAACCGCCAGCGAGCGGTTTCACTTCGATCTTCTGCACCTTCACCAGCGGCAGTTGGTCAGCGTGATACAGCGAGAATGCCATGTTGCGGTGGCATTCCTCCTCCAACAGAAACGACGGGGGCTGGCGGAGCCAGTTCTTTTTCAGCCCGCCGACCTCGATCCACCCATAGAGCGGATGCTCGACTTCGTGCCAGGGGACGATGCCGTCGCGCATGAGCAGATCGCGATTGAATTCGTGCAGTTTGTCGTCGCCGCCAGAAAAGGTGTCTTCGCTGGATGCGCGCCGATAAAAGTTGAACGGCGTGAACAACTCGTTCGTCAGCGCGAATACACCCCGCAGCTTATAAAGCCAATCGATCTCGCAGCCGTAACATTCATAGAGATCTTTGGCGACGTTCATGTATTTGTAGCCGGGGAGCATTTTTTCGCCGCGATGGCCGATCGCGTCGAAGACCTCCAGATCCGCCGACTCGTACGAATCTCCCTTAACGCCCGGCCCGCAGAGAATCATCCCGCCGGAATTGTGATATGACTGGGCGCCGGCGATGTTGAGGTGGTCGATGATGAAATCGGCGACCATCCGATTCTCGAGGACCGAAAACGGATAGCGATACGCGCCGCTCTGGACGTAGTCCGGCTCCCAATGCCAGCCCCAATCGCGATTGGGATCGTAATAGTCGCGCCGGGCGCGATAGACCTTTCCTTCTCCGGGCCGATCGTATCGCTCTTGGCCGAGCAGCGTGTAGTCTCCTTTCTCGTCCGGCTTGGCGGGGACCATCATCTCGGGAAAACCCGGATCGGGCTTGTAGCGGCCGTTCGGATCGCGGACGCGCATCTCGGTCAGGTTGCCGTCCTTGTCCAGATCGTCGCGCGGGTCGTCGCGCACCGCCCCCTCGCGATCGTCACCGACCGGGCGCTGGCCTGGCCTCGGGCTGTGCGTGCTGTTCGGCCGGTACATGTGGGCGTCGCGCGAGTCGGGGCTCATCATCGACATCAGGTAGAAAGTCCGATCGTCCACTAACTGACGGACAAACGGCACTCGGTCGTACATCTCCAGGAGATACCAGGCGGTGTAGAGCACGACTTCGCTGGCTTGAATCTCGTTGGCATGGATTCCGCCGTCGATCCAGAAAGCGGGCTTGTCCGCATCATTCCCCTTGCGGAAGTTGGTGATGGTGAGCACCCACATCTCGCGGCCGCCGAAGGATTTTCCGAGGATCGAGAGCCGCGCGCGCTCGGGAAACGCCTTGGCCAATTGCTGGAGCAGCTTGCTTGCGGCCGCATGATCGTGATAGCGGTCCCAATGCGCCTCGACCTTGGGAGTGGCCGTCGCGCCTTGCGGCTGATAGGGAACTACGCCTTCGAGCGATGGATGGCTTACCGCTGTCGATGGCGCGTCAGCAGACGCCGGTGAATTGTCCGATGGTTTGTCTTCGCCGTGAGCAGGTAGAGCAGAATTAACGATCGAGCCCAACAGCAACGAAGCGAGGAGTAACAAATCCGGCCTGAAAGGCCGAAGGAGCCCAGCCCAGGGTGCAGTCCGCCGCGGCGGACGGAGCCCTGGGATCGAATCCCCCGGGCGCGCTGCGGCCTGAAAGGCCGCTCGGGGTCCAGCATCAAGCCATTTTGCCATCGGTCGATACGCTCTCGCGCCCTTTCAGGGCTTCTCGCTTTGGGGGCATCGCAACCCAGGGTTGCACTCGCCGTCCTTCCGGACTGCTTCGTTTCACCCTGGGCTTGGTTCCGCCGGCCTTTCAGGCCGAAGTCACTTGTGCCCAATTGATTAATCTGAAGTCACTTCAATTCAACGGTCGTGCTGTCCGAGCCGACCGCCGGGGCGGAGACCGTGATTTTGGCTTCTCCCGGCTTACCGTCGGGCGTGCGGATGAGCCAGGCCCACTCAGTCTTCTCGCCGCCGCGGAGGCGATCGAGTTCTTTCTGTGGCGTTCCCTTGAGGTACGTGCTTCCCTTCTGGGCTTCCAATTTGAGCAATAGCGGCCAGATTTCGCCGGTGATCCGACCCATCTCCGAAGCCGTGGGAAGATAGCCGGTGTTCGCCACGCTGACGGTGATTCGCTGGATGCCGTCGCCAAGCGGTTCGACCTTGGCCTCGTGAATCTTGATCCGCGGCAAGAGGCGAGCCAGCTCGAGCAAGAAATCAGTGTGCTTCTCGGCCAGCGGATCGAGTTGTTCCGCGGGTGGATTCAAGAGCAGAAATGGCTTAAAGCCTCCGACTTCGACCGTCCGATTTGGGAAGTCGGGATGCTTGATGGGGTTCCACGAAACAAAGCCGTCGATCTTCTGCCGCTCGAACCAGCGCAGGGCGTTCACAGAATCCGCGCCACGCGTCTCCTCCGGCTTCTTCTCTTCGCTCTTCTTCGCCTCGGCGGTTTTGTCATCCGCGGATTTCTCCATTGCGATTGCGATCTTCGGAATCCACCAACCGCGGGCGGCAAACGACCAGCGGCCAAATTGAAAGTAGGCCCATTCGGAGAACGAGCCTGCGCCGTTGGGAGACGGCGGCGCGTCGCTGCCCCCGTGCAGCTTGCGATACTTCTCGGCGATGAATTCGTATTCGGCCAGGTCGTCGCGCTGGACGTGGGTTTTGACCCTCCCCTCCTTGTCGTCGGGTTTCCAGAGGTGCATCATGTTGTCTTCCGGTGAAAAGCAGAAGACGACGGCGATGTTGTGGTGGTCAAACGCAAAATCGGCCACCGCCCGGGTTTCGACTTCCGAGACGGCATTCGGCCCGGCGCCCGGTTTGAAGTACGGGTAGCGAAACGGGAAGTTGCGGTTGAACGCCACGCCGCCTCCGCGTGCCGGACGATCGGCATCATCGTCGTCGTGCCGCCCCTCGACGTACAGGTCATACGTACCGTGCTCGTTCTTCAGCGGGTCCGCCTCAATCAGCACGCGCGGGTCGCCGGGGTGCGGCAGGTAGAGGCCGGTCGGATCGGCCACCCGCATCATCGTGATCCAGCCATCGCCGTTGAGATCTTCGGCCTCGTCGCCGCGGCCGGCATCGGGGTCGCGCTCGTCGGCCGCCTTTCGCAGATTTCCCTCGCGCTCGCGAAATGGCTTCTGGAAAAAGGCCTCGCTCGCATCGGGGCTGGGGCGCGGGATGATGTAAATCGTCAACTGGTCGAGCAGCACTTTCACCTCCTTGTCGGCGGCGGAGCGCTCGATGAGCCTCCGCGCCATCCGCACAGCCAACTCGCTCCCTACAAGTTGCGGAGCATGCACATTTCCGACCACCAGGATCGCCGGCTTTTCCGCCGTCTTGCCGGCGCCGATCGTGATCGCCAAAATCTTGCGGCCGCCGAGCGTCGTGCCGAGCGACGAAACTTCGGCGACTCCGTGTTTCGTCAGCGCTTCGACTTGGCGCGCGAATTCAGAATAATCGGCGTAGCCCTCGATCGCGCCCTGCGCAGCGCGCGCGTTTGTCGGCGCGAACGCGAGCAGTAGGATCGAGACGGCGCAAGTCGAGAACCAAACCTGCCGCCCGATTGCGATGAATAACATGATGCCTGAGTCCTTGCATTGCGACTGTCCGCAATTCCGACTCTGCTTTGCCCATGCGAGAAAAGCAAGCCCCGCGGCTTGATTTGCGGGGATTCGAAGAGTGTAGTCCTCACGCTCCGCCGTGAGGTTTGTCCTCACGGCGGAGCGCGAGGAGCCCGCTACTCGATCATGAACGGCTTGCCTGGCCGGTCGCCGTCTTGATCGCGGCGTTCCCATTCGCGGCGGACTTCGCCCAGCCCGTAGACGCAGAGTTCGAATTCGTGGCTCAACCGTTCGAGCAGAGCGTTTTCGTCGAGCTTGTCGTCGCTCGTCGGGATCGTGCTGGCGATGTAATATGCCCGCTTGCCATGCTCGCAGTAGTCGAGGAAGAAATCCTTCCGCGGGCCGCGCTGGAAATACTCGAGCGCCTCAGGATAGAGTCCGGTCCAAAACAGCGTGAAATCGCCGATGTGCCGGTGGACCGCGCGGCGGGCCTCGCCCACGCGGGCCTCCGCCTCGGCCAGCATGTCGGCCACGGCATCGAGCCGCCGCCCGCGGAGATTGCGGACGCTGAAGACCGCGTCGTTGCGGACGAAGCGCGTCAGCAGGTCGCCGAGATACTCGACCAGCGCCGGATCGGCCACGCCCAACCGCGTGCCGAAGGCGTATTCGGTCAAGCCGGCAAAAAAACGCCGCAGATTTCCCGGCTGACTATTCGCTGACGGATACATCGCCCTCTCCACATCTACCGGCCGAAACGGTTAGCGCTACCGCTCGGGCTTTCGCAATCGCGCTCGTCCGCCAATTGCAACTTATCGGCTGCTCGCGTGGTCATTCTTTGGAACAATTCGCCCAAGGAGGTCTTTTGATGGTGGAGCCGGGTCAAGTTGGGAGCTTGGATGCTGCTCCGCATGACTCAGAGCACCACTGTCGCACTCTCCGCCAGCGAGTCGTGTTACACTACTTTGATTGTAATTCGACGACGCGAGAAGTGAACAACGTTCCATGACTGAAATTCAGCTCTTTGCCAGTTCGGACGCCGACGCCTTGCTTCAGGCATTGCGGCATCTGAATCTCGAAAGCATCCTTCTGCCGGTGCTCTTTCAACTGGCGATCATCGTGCTCGCCGCCCGCCTCTTTTTCGTGCTGTTTCGCAAGTTGCGGCAGCCGGGCGTGGTCGGGGAGATTGTGGCCGGATTGGTCCTCGGTCCATCGGTGCTCGGCTATTTTTGGCCGGGTGCGGAGGCGGCCATTTTCCATCCGAAGGTCGCGGGAGTCGATCCCCAGATCTTCGATATCGTCTTGCAGCAGACATTTTCGATGATGGCTCAATTGGGGCTGATCTTCCTCCTGTTTTTGATTGGCCTGGGCTTCGATTTCAGTCATTTACGGCGGCAGGGGCGGGCGGCGGCGGCAATTTCGGCGGCCGGAGTAGCACTGCCGTTTCTCTTGGGCCTGGCGCTCGTGCCGCTGCTCATGCCGCACCTCGAACTGCATCCGGAGGGCGGGCCGGTTCCTCCGCTTGGCTTAGCGCTTTTTCTCGGGACGGCGTTATCGATCACGGCAGTCCCCGTGCTCGGGCGGATCATGATCGAATTGGGCATCACACGAACGCAGCTCGGCGCCGTCACGATCTCCGCCGCCGCGATCGATGACGCCGGCGGGTGGATTCTGCTTTCCACCGTGGCGGCGATCGTGGCGGGACGGTTCGAGATCGGCAGCGTCCTGCTGCGCGTCGGATTAACGGCTGGTTTCGCGATCGCGATGGTATTCGTCGCCCGGCCGCTGTTGTTGAAGTGGACTGCCGGCGCCATGCGTCGCGGCGGCGGCGATCTCGGCCTCAACGATTTGGCCCTGCTCATCGTCCTGATCCTCCTGGCATCGCTGGCCACCAGCTTGATCGGAATCTCGGCCGTGTTCGGGGCGTTTTTCGCGGGGGCGGTCCTGTCGAGCGACGAGCCATTCCGCGAGGCGGTAACTCGCCGGCTCAGCGATTTCATGACGGTCTTCTTCTTGCCGATCTTTTTCACTTATACGGGGCTGCGGACCGACATCGGCTCTCTGCATTCACTTTGGATGTGGATGCTGTGCTTGCTGGTGATCGCCGCGGCAGTCGTCGGCAAGCTCGTCGGCTGCGGCCTGGCGGCACGGTTGAGCGGGTTCTCGGCCCGCGAGTCGGGCTGCATTGGCGCGATGATGAATGCCCGCGGTTTGGTCGAGTTGATCGTGATCAACCTGGGCTACGAAATGCGTGTGATCCCCAAGAGCGTTTTCTGCATGTTGGTGCTGATGGCGGTCGTGACCACAATAATGACCACTCCGATCTTGCTGCGGCTGATGCGCGGGACCGAGTTGGAGCCGTACATCCTGCGCTCGGGATTCCTGGCGAAGACGGTCGCATCGCCAGAGGAGCGCGCCCCACATACTCCCTCTCCCTCTGGGAGAGGGCCGGGGTGAGGGGATGCACCGCCGGCCCTTAAGCAAACCTAAATCAAATGTGCCCTCGCACGGCCGAAGGACACTTCCCCTCACCCAACCTCTCCCAGAGGGAGAGGAGTTCGAACAACGCTCCTTAGCGCGAAGTGAAGGTGCTCGGCGTCACGCCGGATGGTCACGGATTGAGCGCCGCGAGCATCTCCGCGGCGAAGTTGCCGACATCGGCGAGCACCTCGTCGCGCGGCTTGCTCTCGGCCTCGGCAATGCGGCGGACGATCGCCGAACCGATGATCAATCCGTCCGCCACCGGGGCCAGCGTGCGAACGTGCTCCGGACGGCTGATCCCGAAGCCGATACAGATCGGCAGCGGCGTTTGCAGCCGCAGCCAGTTGACGTTGTCGATTAGATCGGGCGGCAACTGGCCGCGCTCGCCGGTGATTCCGGTGACGGAAACATAGTACAAGAAACCGGTGGACGACTCCGCAATCCGCAGCGCCCGCTCGCGCGGCGTCGTCGGCGTGACAAGCTGAATCAAGCTGAAACCTGCCGCGCGGCAGATGCGCGCCAGTGCCGCCGATTCCTCGACGGGCAGATCGGGAACGATTGCCCCGGCGATCCCCGCCCCACCAGCGTCCTTCACATATCGCTCCAATCCGTGGCGATAGATGATCGCATAGCTCAGCATCGTCACCAGCGGCGCCGTGAGCGCCGGCGTGACGCCGTGGGCCATACTCAGAATCTGGGCCAGCTTGACCTTATGGGCGAGGGCTCGGGTGTAAGACGCCTGAATCACCGGCCCATCCGCGATCGGATCGCTATAGGGGATGCCCAGCTCGCAAAGATGGCAGCCTCGCCCGACCAGCTCGCGCAGCAGGGCAGCCGAAAACTCGAGATCGGGATCGCCGGCCGTGATGAACGGCATCAGCGCTTTGCGACCTTCGGCTCGAAGCTGGCGAAACAGCGCATCGATCATAATTGTAGTAGGCACGCTCCGCGTGCCGTAACCGCCGCGGCACACGGAGTGTGCCTGCTACTTCAGTGAATGAGAGCTAATAGGAAACTCCGCGCAACCGCGCGATCTCCGCGGCGTCTTTGTCACCACGGCCGGAGAGACAGACGACAATCACATGATCTTTCGGCCGCTCGGTAGCGAGCCGCGCCGCCTCCGCCACCCCGTGCGAGCTTTCCAGGGCCGGCAGTATTCCCTCCTTGCTGGCGACCAAATCGAACGCCGCCAAAGCGTCCACGTCGCGGCAGCTTGTGTACCGCACTCGGCCCGTGTCTTTCCAATAGCTATGTTCCGGTCCGACTCCCGGATAGTCCAATCCGGCGGAGATGGAATGCACGTCGCAGGTTTGCCCGTCTTCGTCTTGCAACACATAGCTGAAGCTGCCGTGCAGCACGCCGGGGGATCCAAACGACAGGGGCGCGGCATGATCGCCGGACCGGTCCGAGCGGCCACCCGCCTCGACTCCCACAAGCTCGACCCCCGGCACTTCGATGAACGGATAAAACATCCCGGCGGCGTTGCTCCCGCCTCCGACCGACGCCACGACGAGATTTGGCATCCGCCCAAGCTGGGCGCGGCATTGATCGATCGTCTCCTCGCCGATCACCGATTGGAAATCGCGGACAATCCGCGGGAACGGGTGCGGGCCGACCACCGAGCCAAGGATATAATGAGTGGTTTCGACCGAACTCATCCAATCGCGCATGGCTTCGTTGATCGCGTCGCGCAGGGTGCGCGAGCCGCTCGTCACCGGCCGCACCTCCGCCCCGAGCAGCTTCATGCTGAACACATTCGGCTTCTGCCGCCGAATGTCTTCCTCGCCCATGTAGACGACGCATTGCAGGCCAAAGCGCGCACAGGCCGTCGCCGTGGCCACGCCATGTTGCCCAGCCCCCGTTTCGGCGATCACGCGGCGCTTGCCCATCCGCACGGTAAGCAGGGCCTGACCGAGCGTGTTGTTGATCTTGTGCGCGCCGGTGTGATTGAGGTCTTCGCGCTTAAGATAGATTTGCGCCCCACCGCAATGCTCGCTCAGCCGCTCGGCATGATAGAGTGGCGACGGCCGGCCGACGTAGTGCCGCAGCAGCCGCTTCAGTTCATTTCGAAACCGCTCGTCGCCGCGCGCCGCTTCGTATTGCGCCGCCAGTTCGTCGAGCGCTCGAGTCAACGTTTCGGGGACAAATCGCCCGCCATAATCCCCGAACCGTCCGGCCTCGGTCGGCACATGTCTGGCGGCGGGCATGTCGGCGGCGGAGCGGGAAGGCGGCATTGGAAAACCCTAAGCGAGGCGAGCGCGGTGCGTAAGCCCTCCATTGTTAATCGCCCGCCGCGCCGGTCAAGCCCTGCAAGGCGCTTGCGAGCGTGCCATTGTCGGCCCAGTCGGAATTGCCTGTCGACAAACTCCTCTCCCTCAGGGAGAGGCTGGGTGAGGGGAAGCGCCAAACGGCTCCACCGTCGCGTGCTTTGTTATTTCTGCAACGGCAATTTGCTAGAATCGGAAGTCAGTCGCTCAAGCTGATTCTTCGCAGGTCAATCCATGCCGGAAAAATACCGTCTGCAATCACAACAAACCGCCGATCGTGTGCACCGACTCCGCGAACAGGCGTTCGCAGACATTCTTCTCGCATGTGGAATTGATCCAGATTCGGGGCCGCGCCGAGCGGACGCAAGGCACCCTCACCCCGCCCCTCTCCCAGAGGGAGATTCGCATGCCCGAACTGCCTGAAGTCGAGACGATGCGCCGCGGCATCCTGGGGATCGTCGGTAGCCGAATCGCTGGCGTCGAGCGAGCGCGCTGCCGCCGCCGGCCGATCGCGATTGAACCCGCCCTGAATCGATTTCGGCGAACAGCGGTGGGCGCGACGATCGCGGGCATCGGGCGGATCGGCAAGCGAGTCGTCGTCCAGCTCGACCGCGACGCGGCAATTGTCTTCGAGCCGCGGATGACAGGGTTGGTGCTGCTGACCGAGCCGCCGACGCTCGAACACCTGCGGCTACGAATCAAACTGGACGCCGGTCCGGCAAAAGAGTTGCTCTATTGGGACCGCCGTGGTCTCGGTTCCGTGCGGCTGCTCTCCAATGCGGAACTCGCTGATCGCTTTGACGAATCGACCCTCGGCCCGGACGCGCTGGCAATTTCCGCCGAGCAATTGGCCGAGCGACTGGGCGCGAGTCGCCGCGCGATCAAGGTGGCCCTGCTCGATCAGCGAGCCGTCGCCGGAATCGGAAACCTGTACGCCGCCGAAATCCTGCATCGCGCCGGCATTCATCCAGCCCGGCGCTGTGATCGATTGAAAGCCACCCACTGGCGGCAACTCCAGTCAGCCATCGTCGAGATTCTCCAAACGGCCATTCGCTTCGAGGGTTCCACGCTTGGCGACGGCACGTATCGCAACGCCTTGAACCAGTCCGGCGGCTATCAAAACCATCATCGCGTTTACGACCGGGCCGGCGAACCGTGCGTCAACTGCGGCGCGGGCCGAATCGAGCGGATCGTGCAAGCCCAACGCGCCACCTTCTTCTGCCCCAAGTGCCAGCCCCGCCGTCAGAACGCCTAACAAGTCCGGCGGGGACTGTCCCATTTTGCGCAGTCCGCGGAGCAAAACGGGGACTGTCCCCTTCTCCCAGCCGGATTTGTTAGGCGCCGTGAGCACCTGGTGCGAGTTATTCATTGACAAAACCGTCCTATACTTTGATTGCAAGCGGAATGCGCTCCGACCTCTAATCCCCAATTCAATATGGCAACCGACACCCTTGAGCACGCCGAATCGCTGTTGGCGGCGTTGAAGCTCGATGATGGATTTCGCCCTCAAGAACCTCGCTCCGAGGAAGATAGTGGACTGAGTGCGACGCTGATCGAAGATCTGGCATTGAAATACCTCTCAGGAAAAGGCGCGGCGAGCGGTCGGGCAATTGCCGACCATCTTTGCTTGCCGTTGGTCGTGCTCGAAAATCGTTATGCGGCAATGCGGACTCGGCAGGAGATTTCGCCCGTCAGCTCGGGCATGCTAGGCGACCACGTGTACCGATTGACCGACCAAGGTCGCGACAGGGCGCTGCGCGCGATTCATGAATGTGCTTACGCCGGTCCGGCGCCGGTGCCGCTGGAAGATTATGTCAACTCGGTTCGGGCCCAAAACATTCGCAGCGAAAAGCCGCGTCGCAAGCATTTGGAAACGGCGTTCTCCGACATTCTTGTTTCGCCAGAACTTTTGGGCCAACTTGGGCCGGCGATCAATGCGGGCAAAGGAATGTTCATCTATGGCCCTCCGGGAAACGGAAAAACGACCATTGCTCAGCGAATTACCCGTTGTTTCGGGCAAACGATCTTCGTCCCTCACGCGATCGTCGAAGACGGCCAGATCATCAAGCAGTTCGATGGCGCATGTCATCAGCAGGTCCGTTCGGCGACGGAGAGCTTGCTGAGGAACGCCGAATTCGATCGTCGTTGGGTCCGAATCCAACGGCCGACGGTCGTGGTCGGCGGCGAATTGACGATGGATAACTTGGAGTTGAAACACAACGCAGTTTCAAACGTCAGCGAAGCGTCGCTGCAACTTAAGAGCAACTGCGGCTGCCTCTTGATCGACGACTTTGGGCGTCAGCGCGTGAACCCCGACGAGCTATTGAACCGCTGGATCGTGCCGCTCGAAAACCAGGTCGACTACCTGACGCTCGCCAATGGCAAGAAGATCGAGGTGCCGTTCGAGCAACTGATCATTTTCTCGACAAATCTTGAACCGGATAAGCTCGCCGACGATGCGTTCCTGCGCCGCATCCCTTTCAAAATCGAGATCGGGGCTCCGACCAACGAAGAGTTTCACATGCTCTGGCAATTGGTGGCAAACAAACAGCACATCGACTGCCCGCCGGAGATGGTGGATTACCTCATTCGCAAGCACTACGCGGCCTGTTCGCGCCCCTTGCGACGCTGCCATGCTCGCGATTTGCTCGAGCAAATCCAGCATTATTGCGAATACAATGAAACGGATCCGACCGTCAACGAGCAGCATCTCGACTACGCGGTCCGCAACTATTTCACCGCGTTGCGGGGCGACCAGACCGAGCGAGCAGTCCCCGAGCAGGCAAGTGAAACTGCTATTGATCGGTGCCAGACGCTAGCTCGAACTCGTTGACCAGCGAGCCGACGAGGAGGCTTCGAGAATCGTCCAGGGACGGTTCGTCGCTCGAGAAAGTAGCCGAATTGATCGGCTCGATGAGCGATAAGAACCCGCTGCAGGTGAGATATCCGATGGGGCGATGTTCGGCCACGACGACCATGATCAGGCAGCCTTGGGTCGAAAACGCTTCGTAGATCTCGGGAAACGCCGCATTGTGTGCGATGGTGACGGGTTGGGTGAGGGCTTCGCCTCCCTTGGAGTTCGGTTCCCACGCGGCGAATGCGTCGGTCGCCGGCGCCGGCGAGGCAACGCCGACCAATCGACCTTCGCGATCGACGAACGGCCACACGGGCGCCCCACTGCGCCGCAGAGCGGCGAGCATCGCCTGATTCGCTGAATCGCGATCGAGCACCGCGGGAAACGGCTCCATGATGTCTTGCGCGATTACGTTCGCAAACGGGCTGCCAGCGGCGAGTTCGTTCTGCCAACTTGATAGCTCTTGCGCAAACTCGTTTTGTTCAATGGCGCAGTCGCCGCCCGATTGCTTGGCGATCGACAACGTTTCTTGCCCCTGCTCCAAGAGTTGTTCGGAGCTGACGCCGACCCGCCACGGCACGATCGCCGTGGTCACTGATAGCCGAGCGCGCGATTCGCGATCGACCTGAGCGGCACGAAAACCATGAGCGACTTGCTCGGCAATGACGCGGGCCGCGGCCGCCGTTCGGCCCGGCAACAAAACCTGGAAAGTTCCGTCGTCGATGTAAGCCGCAATCGCCTGGCCGCTCGCGTTGTGTTGAATCGACTTTGCCAGCGCCGCGAGCAGGCTCCGTGCGGCGGATTCACCCTCCTCGCGACAAAGTCCCGCGAAGAAATCAATCGACGTGGTGATCAAAGTGTGTCCCAAGGTGACTGATTTTCCTTCGGTTGCAAACTTGCTCAGCTTGCGCAAAAGACCACGCACGGAATACATTCCGGGCAGCCGGCTTCTGGAAGATTGGGACCGCATTCGGTTTTCGAACTCAAGAATTCGGGCGCCGGCTCGAATTCGGGCCAACAGTTCGCCTCGACTGACCGGAACGCGCAAGGCATCGTTCGCGCCGGCGGCAAACCAAGCCGTCAAATCCATGGACGCCGCCGGGTCGTACAGGAAAATCCGATAAACCGGGTTGTCCGAGCGGTGCGCAAGCGTGGCTTGCGTGGGACCGGATATCGAACGTCCGTCGAAAAGGACAAAGTCGGTTTCACCGAATTGCCGCCATGCCGCGCTTTCACCGACGTCTTTGCTCGTTACAACCGTGTAGCCGACGGCGGTCAGCATCCAAGATAAGTCGTGCAGAACGCCTGTATCGGGGGAAACGATCACAATTCTCAAGGGGCGCGCAGGATTCGACATGGATTTACCTATTCAGATGCCCCGGTTTGGCCGTTTGGTCCGCTTTCAACTTTAGCATGGGACGGTCTCGTCCGCCGGAAACCGCCGTAGAATTGCGCCGGAACTCGCGCCGAGTGCTAGAGTTGGATTGAGGCGTTCCACGCCTCCGCTCGAGCGACCGGGAAACTGGCCTCGCGCTAATCTTGCTGAACAACGATTCGGGGACGAACCAACGTGGAGTTCCCCACCGCCTCGCCAACTTCATCGGTCTAGTCGTGCCGCCAATTTCCCTTTCCAGCAGTCCGCCGTCGGCTCCGCGCCTCGAGTTCTTTCAGGACGGAAGCAGCGAGCTGCACCGCGTTACGATCGAGCATAGTCCGTTCAGAATTGGGCGATGCGAAACCTCCGATCTCAGGATCGATTCAGTCCAGGTTTCGCGCGAACATGCCCAACTTTATCAACGAGGAAACATCTGGACCATTCGCGATTTGGGCAGCACCAATGGCACGCAAGTGAACGGTAAGTTGGTGCGAGAATCGTTCTTATCCGACGGGGATATTCTAGCGATTGCGGAAACCGAGTTGACGTTTGTCGCCTCGTCGGTCACACCGTTCCAGAGAATGGCGACGCAGCCGATTCTACCGCGGGAGTCGAGCAGACCGCCTGCGCTCTTGCCGTCCGAAATCGCCATCATGCGCGCGTTGACGGAAGCCACGCTTTGGCAGGCGATTTCACTGCAATTGGCGATGGTCGTTTCGCTAGGAAGTGGCGAGGTCGAAGCCTGTTTCGCACAATTGGCGGAGACGGCGAGCTTCGCCCATCCCGAAATGCACTTCCACGCAGTTCATGCCCTGGGCAGACATTATCGAGAGCTTTCTCGACGCCGCGCGATCGAATTGGCCCAAGCTCAACCCACGGCGAACCGCATTTTTGTGGCCGCCGACGTCGCCGATTTCGAATCGCCGGAGCAACTGTTTTCCGATTTAGAGCCACTGCGAGATCGGATCCCGCTCGATTGCGAGCTGGGAGTTACGATCTCGTTGCCGGGCATTCTCGATCCCACGGCGCTCGACGACGTTTATCGCGAGGTTCGCAGAGCGGAACTATTGCTGGGCTTCGTCAATTTTCAAGGCAGCACGGGTCAAGTGTTGGAACTCGAATCGTGCGCGCCGGATTATTTGGTCTTGTCCGACACGATGTTGAAGGGCGTGACGGCAAGCAGCCAACCTCTGCGTCGGTTGGAACTGGTGCTTTCGACCTGCGAGCAGCTCGGCATCAAGGCGGTTCTTCCGCAGTGCGCCTGCCAGAGAACGATTGCTCAATGCCGACAACTCGGTTACGAGTTTGCCGTGCAGACGATGACGGCGCACGAAAACGCTGACCGCCGCAACGTAGTGGCCCTTGCCGGCTCGCGAGGAGACCGCAACTGGTAGGGTCGGATTGGGATTGTCATGACCACCAGCATTCAACCTCGTGAAGAGGTCTTTCCGGGCTATCTGCTGACGGAACGGCTAGGCTCCGGTGGCTACGCCGAAGTTTGGCGCGCGCGCGCTCCCGGCGGAATCGACAAGGCCGTCAAAATCGTCTACGGCTACTACGACGATCAACTGGCGGCGCAAGAAATGAAGGCGATGGAGCGGATCAAGGACGTCCGTCATCCGTTCGTGCTGTCGCTCGAACGATTCGAAGTGGTCGACGGCCGGCTCGCCATCTTGACCGAACTTGCCGATATGAGCCTGGAACAGCGCGCCCAGCAGTGCCGCGCTCAAGGGTTGCCGGGCATTCCCCGTGACGAGCTGTTGCGGTTCATGGCCGACACGGCCGAAGCTCTAGACTACCTGGCCCAGCGGCATAGCTTGCAACATCTCGACATCAAACCGGCGAATTTGCTGATCTCGGGCGATCACGTGAAGGTCGCCGATTTCGGATTGGTGAAAGAGTTGGCGGCGCGCACCCAAAACTCCATGGTGGCGGGCATGACTCCCACCTACTCTTCGCCGGAAATGTTCGACGATGCGCCGTCGCCGCATAGCGATCAATACAGCCTGGCGATCGTTTATCAGGAAATGCTGACCGGCGTCTTGCCCTTCCCCGGGCGAACGGCTGCGCAGCTTGCCAATCAACATTTGCGATCCCAGCCGCAATTGGCGGCGCTTGCCGAGAGCGACCGGCCAGCGGTAGCTCAAGCTTTGGCCAAGAATCCTGCCGAGCGATTTCCATCGTGTCGTGCATTCGTGAAGGCGTTGGTCGAAGCGGTCGATCGATCCGCCACTCCGGCCGCGGCCACAAGCCAATCGAATGAACGAACTGGGATTCGCGGTCACGATAGGTTTTGCCCGCCAATCGCGACGGTGCCGCGAGGTTCCGACCCCGTATTGCCGTCGAGGTCCTCCGCGAGCGCCGCGACGGCCACGCAGCCGACCGAAGTGCAACCGCACGGTACGATTGACACCAAAGCGGAACTAAGATTCGCAGCCGAGGTGCGGCCCCGGGAAAAAATCGTCGACTTCGCGGCCCCCGTGGTTGCTTCGGCGGTGAAAACGACGCAGCCAACGCTGTATATCGCCGTCGGCGGGGTTGGCATTCGAATTCTTTGCCGGCTTCGCGACTTGCTGGCTCGTCGCGCAGACGCGTCGCAACGATCTTCGGCCGTGGAAATGATCGCGATTGACACGGATCGCGCAGAACTTAAGGATGCGTGCTCGGCGAATTGGACCAACCCACTTCCAGCGACCGACGCACTCTACTTGTCGTTAAAACTGCCCCAAGAGTATCGCGACGAGGGACGAGGCAGTTTCGAATGGTTGAGCCATCGCTGGCTTTACAACATTCCGCGTTCGCTGGAAACACGAGGCTATCGCCCACTTGGCCGACTTGCGTTGGTCGATCATGTTGACAAGGCATTGTCCCTCATCGATCGAAAAGTGGAGGGATTGGCGGCGATCCACACCGACGATGTCGATCAACAAGAGCCGACGGAAATTAGCGTCGTGTTGTTGTTGGGCATGGGGGGCGGCACGGGCGGCGGCATGGCCATCGACCTGGCAAACGCCGTACGGTCTCGCACGCAGGCTTCAGGACTCCGAGCCCAGGTTCAAGGCGTGCTGATTTGCACCTGCCTGGGAAACACCAGCGCTTCGCCATTCTCGGTCGCAAATACTTACGCTTTGCTCACCGAGCTGCAGTTCGTCTCCGTATTTGGCAATCAGGGGCCACAAGGAGAGTCAAGCGGTTTGCAGCAGTTGGAGTCGCGCAATCGGCCATTCGATCTGGTTTACTGCGTGACGACAAAACACGGCGCGGATCAAGCCGTCGACGACGGGCTGTGGTCGATCGCGAAGCAATTGTCTTTGGCGTCAGCCGATGGCGTTCGTCAAATGCTGCAATGTTGCCAACAGGCGGCAACTCCGAAAGAACTGGGAGGGTCGGAGCCCCTATTGTTGCGAACATTTGGAAGCGCCCCGAACCCCGCATTGCAAGCGGACGCGCAGCAAACGCTCGCCAGGGCGGACGTCGATTTGCTGCAATGCGGATATGACCGACGCACTTTGATTATCGTGCCGTCAAGCGCTAAGACGAATGAAGCGATCGACGCGTTGACCAAAGCCCGGCCGACAGCCGCGATCGTTTCCGCCGACGTCGACGAATCCGTTGTCTTTTGCGAAGGTTCGGGCATTAGCCCATCATCGTTGGCGCGCGGATTCGAGCGGGTTTATCCTGGAATCGCCGAGGCCGCCGGCCGTCTCTTCACGCGCATCGACATTGACTGGACTGCTTGGACGTTGTGAAGTCGTCGAGCTGTCCGGTTTAGCTTGAGCCCCCGCATTGCGGCCTGCCTTGCCGTGGTGTTTAATAACGGGTGCTTTGGCCGCCGTTGCGGCCGATGTGCCACGCGCGGCGCTGGTTCGATGAACTCTTGACCCGTCAGGGAGGCTATTGCCATGTCTAAAGCCCAAACGAATCGCCCCTGTCCCGATTGTGACGCGGAAACCGAATGGTTCAATCGCCGGGAATTCATGCGCTCTGCCGGTGTTGCGGTCGCGGCGGGTGCAGTCGGCGCCGCCATCGGCTCGTTGCCGGTGCACGTGCTTGCCGGCGAAACTGCTGGGTCGGTTCCTAGCATTTCGCAAAAACCGGAGTCGATCGTCAAGCAGCTTTACGATTCGCTCAGTGAAAGCCAAAAGGGCAAAATCTGCTTTGATTGGGATTACATGGACAAATTGCCGGGGGCGAAGAACCGCGGCCTGCTGCGAACTCGCGTGTCGAACAACTGGAATATCACTCCCACGATGATCAATTCCGAGTTTTACACCAAAGATCAAAAACAGATGATCCGCGAGGTCTACGAAGGGATCCTCAATCCCGACTGGATCAAGCGGGTGGACAAGCAAATCGAAGACGACGCCCACGGCTACGGCGAGCAGCAGAGCATCGCCATCTTCGGGCATCCGGGCGTTGACAAGTTCGAGTTCGTGATGACCGGCCGCCACATGACGATCCGCTGCGACGGGCATTCGGCCGATCACGTAGCCTTCGGCGGGCCGATCTTTTACGGCCATGCCGCACAAGGGTTCAACGAAAAGGCGGACCATCCGGGCAACGTTTACTGGTATCAGGCTCTGGCCGCCAATAAGGTCTACGGGATGCTCGACGAGCGGCATCGCAAACTGGCGCTGGTCGAGAAGCTGCCCAAGGAAGAGGCCGCCGGCTTCCGCGGTCCCGACGGCCAGTATCCTGGTGTGCCGGTCACCGAGCTTTCGAGCGACCAGAAGGAAGAGCTGCAGAAAGTGCTCGGCAAGTTGGTCGAGCATTATCGCCAGAGCGATCAAGACGACGCCTTGCGCTGCCTGAAGGTCCAGGGCGGGCTCGATAAATGCTCGCTGGCCTTTTATCGCGAAGGAGACATCGGCGACGACCAGGTCTGGGATTGCTGGCGGCTCGAAGGGCCGGCCTTCGTCTGGTATTTCCGCGGCGCGCCGCACGTCCACGTCTGGGTCAACGTGGCCGACGATCCGACAATCAAGTTGAACGCCTAGGAGGGGATTGGGGGCTGGGGACTGGGGGCTGGGGACTCGGGAAAAGGGACGGGAAAAACAACCGCCATCGGCGGCGTTCTTCTCCAGCCCCCAGCCCCTAGTCCCCAGCCCCTGGCCGCTGCGGCTCCGCCGCACCATGCACGATTGCCTGATTGTCGGCGGCGGCGTAATTGGACTTTCGCTGGCCTACGAATTGGCGCGACGCGGGATGAAGGTCCGCGTGGTGGATCGGCAACTCCCCGGCCGCGAGGCCTCGTGGGCGGCCGCCGGAATCATGCCCCCAGCGCCGAGCCGGCCCGATCTCACTCCGCTCGAACGGCTGACGGCGCTGAGCATGCGGCTCCACGCCGATTGGGCCGGACGGCTCCTCGAAGAGACGGAAATCAACTACGGCTATCAGCGGTGCGGCGGATTCCAACTGGCAGACAGTGATGCCGCGGTCGCCGAACTCCAGCGGCAAGCGGCGATCTGGCGGCAAGACGGGGTTGCCGTCGAGTCGCTATCCCCCGCGGCAGTCAGCGAGTTGGAGCCGGCGCTGGCCGAGGCCGCCGAGAGTGGCTTGCTCCGCTCGGCCCTGTTGCTCCCCGATGAAGTGCAAATCCGCAATCCGCGCTTTTTGCAAGCCCTCACCTCCGCCTGCGCCGCTCGCGGAGTCGAGATCACGGCCGGGGCGGAGGTCGAGGAATTCGACTGTGATGGCGGGCGAATGCGCGCCGTGCGAACGCGCCACGGGCAGCTTGTGGCCGATCGGTTTTGCATCACCAGCGGCTGCTGGAGCGGCCTACTGTTGGCACGGCTGGGGATTCCGGTCGCCGTTAAGCCGATCCGCGGGCAGATCGTGTTGCTCTCGATGCCCGATATGATCCTGAAGCGGATCGTTTACGTCGGGCCGCATTATTTCGTCCCGCGCGACGACGGGCGGATTCTGGTCGGCTCGACGCTCGAAGACGTCGGCTTCAATCGGCAGACCACGTCGGCCGTGATTCGCGATCTGCTCGATTTGGCGATGGCTTGGGTTCCCGCCCTCCGTGAGGCCGATTTCGAGCGCTGTTGGGCCGGCTTGCGACCTGCCAGCGGTGACGGACTGCCCTATTTGGGGCGCTTGCCGGGCTTGGATAATGCCTATGTGGCCGCGGGACATTTCCGCAGCGGGCTGATTCTCTCGCCGGCGACCGCCGTGGTGATGGCCCAGTTGATTCAAGGGCAAGAGCCGGCCGTCGATTTGCATCCTTTCCGGGCGGAAAGAGAGTTGGCGCATGGCCGTTGACACGCCTGCCCGAATCGCGATCCTGGGGGCCGGGCCGATCGGGCTGGAAGCGGCGCTCTACGCTCGATACTTGGGCTACGACGTCGATCTTTACGAGCGCGGCCGGGTCGCGGAGCATCTGCGGCAATGGGGGCACGTCCGGCTGTTTACGCCGTTTTCCGCAAACTCCTCTCCGCTCGGCGTAGCCGCTCTGGCGGCACAAGACACCGATTGGAAGCCGCCCGCTGCCGACGCGCTCTTGGCTGCCCGCGAGTTGGTCGAGCGCTATCTCGTGCCGCTCGCGCTATCCGATCTGCTGGCCGATTGTCTTCACGAGCGGAGCGAGATCGTGACAGTCGGGCGCGGCGCTTTGCTCAAGGGAGACCTCTCGGGCGAGGAGCGCGCGGAGGCCGATTTTCGCTTGCTGCTGCGATCGCACGGCGCGGCCGGCGAGCCGCTCGGCGATCGATTCGCCACGGCCGACGTGGTGATCGACGCGACTGGCGTTTTTTGTCAGCACAATTGGCTAGGACAAGGTGGCCTTCCGGCGATCGGCGAATCGGCCGCCGCGCCCCACATCGAGTACGGCCTGCCAGATATCTTGGGGCGCGATCGCGAGCATTATGCGCATCATCATACGCTGGTCGTTGGCGCCGGCCACTCGGCGGCGGCGGCGGTTGTCGCGCTGGCCCGATTAGGACACGAAGCGCCATACACCAGAGTGACCTGGGTGGTGCGGCGCGACAGCGAGGCTGATGGCGGTCCGATTCGCCGGATCGCCGGCGATCCGTGGATCGAGCGCGATCGTTTGGCTTGCTCCGCGAATCAGTTGATCGGCGGCGAGATCGGACATCTGTCGTTTTTGCCCGGCACCGCGGTCGAGCAGATCACGTGGCATGGCAGCGGCCATCCGTTTCAAGTTCGCCTCGCCGGCCGGCAAGCCGTCGAGATGGAGGTGGACCGGATCGTGGGGAACGTTGGATTCCGCCCGAACGGCCAGATTTATGCCGAATTGCAAGTGGCCGAGGATCCGGCAACGGCGGCGCCGACTCGCTGGTTTGCGGAGCAAGAACCGGCAGCGCTCGTGACCGCGGAGCCGGATTTTTACGTTCTGGGCGCGAAGAGCCTCGGCCGAGTTTCGCAGTTCACGATCGCCGACGGGCTGAAGCAAATCCGCCAGTTGTTCACGATCATCGGGGATCGTCCGGATTTGGATTTGTACTCGGGCCAAAGGCTGGCAGCTTATGTCCGAAGGTAGGTCGTGCGATGCACGCCGTGGCCGACGCTGCCAGCGTCGGCGAAAACCCGATGCCAGAGCCAGTTTTCACGTCTTGATTCGCATTCGTCTAAGAGGGAAAATCAGATAAGAGTTCTCGCTATGCGATAGTTTTGAGATCAAGCCGAAGAGGAGGCTGACCATGCTGGCTCCAAACCGGAATCCGACGTGGATAGGCGTCGTAATCGCGAGTATTGCCGCCTTTGGCGCGCTTTCGCTCACCCGCGCCGACGACGCCCCGCCGACGGAAAAGAAAGACGCGGCCAAGTCGCAGCCATCGCGGGCCGAGATTGGGCAGTGGATCAAGGACCTCGATAGCGACACCTTCGCCACTCGTCAGACCGCGGCCGAGATGCTCTATCAGACCGGGAAGCCGGCGATCGAGCCGGTCGCCGAGGCCTCCGTCGGCAGGAGTCTTGAGGTGACGATGCAGGCGATCAATATCCTCCACCGGCTGTCGCAATCCGCCGACAAAGAAACCCATGATGCGGCCAAAGACGTGCTCGAGCGGCTGGCGAAGAGCGAAAGCGCCGCGGCCGCTCCGGCTAAGCAAGCGCTCGCCCCGCCCCCCGCGGCCAATCCACCGATGGCAAACCCGGCCGTCGTTCGCGGCTTCGGCGGTTTCGGCGGCGGCTTCGGCGGAAACATCCAGATCATGCCCGGCGGCGCGATTCCCGCTGGCGGAATGCAGGTGTTTCGCATTCAAGCCAACGGGGCCAACGCCCATCGCGTCTCCGATGTGAACGAAAACGGCAAGCGCACCCACATCGAGGAAGACCAAAACGGGATCGAGGTCAAGGTGACGGAGAAGGTCAATGGGCAAGAAAAGACCGACACGTTCAAGGCCAAGGATGCCGACGAGCTGAAGAAGAAATTCCCCGAGGCACATAAGCTTTACGAGAAGTATATGAATGGTCCCGGCATCCAGATCCAAGCTCAGGCGATTCCAATCCAGATTGGCGGCCTCTTCCCACCCGGTGCTCTTCCGCCCGGATTCGCTCCTCCAGCCGCGCAAAACACCGAGGCGCAAAGACAAGCCGCGCGCGCGATCGCCGAGGCGCAGAAGCGGATCGCCGAGGCGACCGAGAAGCTGAGGAAGAACACCGGCTCGGCGCCCAACGCCGGCGAGTTGAAGCGAGCGGCCGATCAACTCGACGAGGCCCGCAAGCGCCTCGACGAAGCCCGCGACAAACTTGGCGACTAACGCCCCGCAACCCAGCCGAAGAACGGCTAACCGATCCGGCGGGGAGAAGGGGACAGCCCCCGTTTTGCTGCGCCGACCATCGCGGCGATGGTGCCCTCGCAAAAGGGGGACAGTCCCCGCCGGATTGGTTAGGCGTTCTACACGCGCGATTCGTCGATCGCCGCTTTCGGTTTCCCTGGTATCTGCTGCGGCGGGAGCACCACGCCAAAGCTGATGATATAGTGCACCGCTTGATCGACCGTCATGTCGAGATCGAGCACCTGGCTCTTGGGCACGAGGCGAACGTAGCCGCTCACGGGAACGGGGTTCACGTGCACCAGCACGGCGAGCACCGGTTCGCCGGCCAGCTCGCGGACCTCGCGCAGCCCTTCGCTGGCGACGAAGCCGATCTGCCATTGTCCCCGCGAAGGGTGCTCGAAGGCGATCACCCGTTTGAACTCCAGTTCCTTCTCCGTGAACATGTAGTCGGTCACTTGTTTGGCGGCGCCGTACACGCTGCGGACGACCGGAAGCTGCGTGATGCCATACTCGAAATGATCCCAGAATACTCGCCCCACGCCGGCCGCGAATAGGCTGCCGAGCACATACATCACCGCGACGAACACGATCAGAAAGATCGGCACGACGAACACCGGCCGTAGATAAACGATCTCGACATAGCGGCGATAAAACTCGCCGCCGCTCGTCGGCGGAGTCGCCGAGCCGAGCCCCTTGAGCACCGTGGTGTAGACGGCTAGCGGAATGAACTGGCCGTTTTCAAGCTGGCGGTATGACGTCGAATCCAAGACGAACACGCCCGGCTCATCCCCCGGCTTGGCGCCGGGCAGCTCATCCCGCACGTCGGCCAGCTTGAGCGCCAGCAGATTCCGAGTTTCCGTCGTCACCGGCTCGAGGACGTAACCCTTCACGGTCTGCCAAATCCAGACAAGGATCACGATCGTCAACAACGGCGGCAACAGCACGCCGAGGCCGCTGAGCAACGCGCTGCGAAACGGCCGCAGGCGACGCACCGGAATGGCAGGTTGATCGGGCACGAAACAAATTCGAAGTACGAAGGACGAAGGACGAAAACGGGAACTGCACTCAGCTTATATTACGGCTTGCTTCGAGGGGAGCGAAAGGGTAAGACACAGGTCGAAAGCTTATCGGGAAACACTTTTTGGGAGATCGACGATGCGCACCCGTCCTCGCACCGAACGGGCCAAGGGCCTCAAGCGGCGCCGCTGCCCGAAATGCCACGCCCTCTTGCACCCGCAACGCAAGCGCTGCAAGAAATGCAGCAAAGAACTCTAGGAACGCCTAACAAATCCGGCGGGGACTGTCTCCCTTTTGTGCGGGCACCATCGTCACGATGGTCGGCGGAGCGAAACGGGGACTGTCCCCTTCTCTCAGCCGGTTTAGAGCCTATCCGAATTCCGCCGGGGACTGTCCCCCTCTCCGCAGGCGGTATTCGGATAGGCACTTAGTTATGTGCTCTTAGCGCCTCACCACGACGCGGGAGCCCATCGATAGGATGTCGTAGACATCCTCGGCATCGCGGCTGTTGAGGTTCAGCCCGGCCGGGTGGATCGAGGCCGCGTCGGAGGTGCCGACGATCCCCATGTTGTTCCCCAGTCCGATCCAATGATGGATCGGCGAATTGGCTGCGCGGCTGGCGGCGCCGTTGCCGCCCGACCGGCCATCGAGCGATTTCTCGCCCACCTCGAAGTTTCCGTCCAAGCTGCGAGCCATTTCGCCGACCGCGACCAGGCTGAATCGCCCCGCGTAGCAATCTTCGACGATCAACGTAAGCTGCCTCTTTTCGAGATCGACAATCGCCGTGAACGGGCCGCGGACCACTTTCAATTCATCCCCCGGAACCAGCCGGTTTGGATCGTCGATCCCGTTGATCTTCGCCAAGAGCTGCCACGGGACCTTATACTGTGCGGCGATCGTCTCGAGCCGATCGCCCGCCTGTATCTTGTACGCCGGTTGCAGGAGGTGCTGGCGCGAATAGACCACCGTGCCCGCGAGCTGGCTCAGCAATTCGTTGAGCTGTCGAGAGTCTTCGGGGCTGAGCTGCGGGCTGTTGTACCACTTGGTCAACTTGCGAAGCGATTCGACGAGTTTGCCGTCGTTGAGCATCCCCTTCGCGCTCTCGAGCGCAGCGGCGAACGATTCTTGCGCCGGGGCAGGGGCCTTCATCGGGTCGCCGCGCGGCGTGAAGACCGCAGCCGGATCGGGCGGCTGTTGCGAGAACGGTCCTGCCGGCGCGCCTGCCGCGTCGTTTCGCGGCGCCTCGTTCCTCGACGCGTCCCCCTGGTGGAAAGGATCGCCCGCTGAGGGTTTCGACGGGTATCGCGCCGGCGCTTGCGAGACAGCCGGCGCGGCGAATTCGCCTCTGGAATCCGCGGCAGCGGAAGCGTCGGAGTTCGGCCGGCCGTAGGGATCCGATCCGGCCGCGTCCGTCCGCTCGCCGGGACGAGACATGGTCATCGGCGACTGACCGACTCGTGAGTCGTCAGCTTCGCCAGGTTGTATACCGACCGGCTTGGTCCAATCCCGGCCCGCGCCGGCCGGCGGCTCGGGCGCCGGACCTTTGTTGAGCACGACGTACACGCCGTACAAGATCGCGCCCAGCACAACCATCAGCATCATCGGTTTGAGCCAGCTCACAACCTCTCTCCTTGACAGCTTCACCACGGGCCAAAACCTGAAAAAGCGGCGGAATCATAGGAAAACCCGCCGCCTTATGCTATGCCAGTTGCCCTGAAATTAGAGTGCCAATGCGGCAGTTCAGGGCATTTGCGCTGGTGGGCAGCGCGGGCGGCAGTTGATCGACATCGGCGATGCGAAGGACGATTCGCGCGGTTGTCACCCTCGTTCTAGCAATCAACCCCTAGAATCAGAACTGGGATGTCGATGTCGGCGACCCCTCGCGTGTCCAAATCCCAAACGAACTGCTCGAAATAGGAGACGCCAGTCGACATTTCCTGCGAGAACGCTTTGACCGGAACGATTTCGACTCCGCAGTCGATATAGCCGAGTTTGTGGAAGATTGTCATCTTTGCGCACATGCTACAGATCATATGGACGTCGGTTTTAAATTGGACTTCCACCGCCAGTTTTCTCTTTACAAACTCGAATTCACGAAATGCACCGCCGTTTGGAGCATCGCATGCGACGCGAACGGTCTTCCAATCGGAAAACGAATCAAACTCCTTCTTGAGCGACCGACTCAATGATTGCGGATCGTACGGATTGCGTTGGGACGGCGCGCTGCCGTCGCCACTACCCTTGCGATGCTCGGATGCGGCCACGCGCGCGACCGCGTGATTCACCTCCGACAATAGGTCCGGGTAACGACGGGCGATCTCTTCTTTCCCATGCTTGAACGAATAGGTGCCAGCGAGTCGCATCGAAATCCTCCCATGTACGCGAGCAATTCAGCGGAAACGAAGTCGATTGTCTAATCTGTGTCTGCTGCCCCGTCACCGGCGAGGCGCCTCCACCAGTCAAAAACATTGGCGTACTCAAGAAACGTGCATAGCTCGGCAAGGCCGCTGGTCCGGAAAGTCGGCCGATTGACCTGACGCACAAACAGTGATCGCCGCGCATCATTGGAGACAACTGAGAATCTCGGGCGTATCGTCGGGAGCGTGAGGTGAAAGTCATTGAATCGCAAAAGACCTGAATATACCGGAGTCGAATGCTCGACCTCGAAGAGCGCCGCAATGTCGCCGGAGCCGCGCTTCATCCAAATAACGTCGACTTCGCAAAGAACGTCGGCAATCGGCGTCGAGATTGCAGGCAACTCACCGCGAATTGCGAATGGGCTCGCAAGGCCCCAGTCAAGCTTCGCGCGGTCGCTTGCGGGCACCCAGATGTCGTTGCCCTTGCGCGTGCCGATTGCGCCCAAGAGCGTTTGAACTTGCGAGTGCGAAAGCTGAAGTGCCGCAGCCGAGGCTTCCTGACTTGCGCGACTGCTAAGTTCATTCCAACCGAAATAGCTCTCGACATTAAACCGCCCTGCCTTGACGAGATACAACTCCGCGCCTTCGGGTTGTAGATAAACTTGGGCCTTGAATTGACCGTCGTCGGCAGGAGCCACGGTCTGAAACACGTCTTCAAAATCCGCGAACGGCACGAGCAGGGGTTCGCTCTGACCATCCCAAAGAAAACAGATCGTTGAATTATGTCCCTCAAGTTGCAACAGGTCGGTCTTGCGAAGGCCGTAGAATGTCCTTCGCCCAGGATGAACTTTTGAATACCGAATATATACGCGGCCGTTCCCGCCACCGAGATCGTACAGCGATTGGCTGTCCGGCAACTTTTTCGCCGACGGAAACCGTGATAACAAATCGGCGAGGAATTGCGTCTTTATGTCGTTTGGCATATCGGACTTGGCCAGCATCACCGCGACATGGCGGCCGAATAGCAGCAGCCGCGAGCGTGGCATCGCTCGCGAGATTCGACCGATGATACGTGCGACCTCGTCAATTCATCATCGGCCGACGTACCGCCCCGCATTTTGGCGATATGGGTCTGATCATCCCCAGCACGGGTCGGGTTGCAACGTCGGGTTCGATCCGCCGACAGAGTGGACGCGTGGAGTGTCTCATACATCGACATTCCGGTTTTGATTGTCGGGGTCGATTGCGAGAAGCGCCAAAGCCTCGTCAATCGCCAGTCGCGTCTCATCTTCCATATCGTCCATGTTTAGTTCCGTCGTGTCCAATAAGCGACGAAGGCACTTCTCAAGCTGGTTTTCGCGCGATTCCATTCCGCCATCTTGCCGGCGCCAAATTGGCGAGTCAATAGGCGCCACAAGCCATTTCAACTCAAAACAAAAGACAATATCGCATCCGAAATCCCGGTCCATCATTGCCGGAGGCAGGCGATCGTTCGCGCGACCTCGTCAATTCGTCGTCGGTCCCGTGTACCGCCCGAGGAACAGGATGCTGCCGGAATTCGTGTCGCGGATCAGGAAGATGAACGGATGATCGGCGACGAATCGCTCCGGCTCGCGGCGAACCGGCATCGCCATCACCCCGGCGACGATGCCCGTCGCCGCGGCCGCCTCGGTCCCCTTTTCGTCCACCTCGACGTACGCTTTGTGGATCACGGCCGAGATGAACAGGTCGTTGCCGCCGTTCATGCCCGAGAAATCTGCGCTGCCGGGCGTGAACGCCAGCGGCATGCCCATCGCCGAGAGGACATGCGACAACTCGACCTCGCGCGTGACCTTGTATTTGGGCATCGACACCACGACGGATTGATTCTTCAGCCCGCCGATCCATTTCCGAAGGTTTTCCGACGAGAGCGACTTTTCCAAGTCGGCCAGGCCATCGACCTTCGCCGGCAGAAGCACGATCATCGCCAAGTCGCGTCCCTTGTACGGCATCGCGAGGACTTGCAGGTCGGTGAGCCGCTGGTAGCCGAAGCTCGATTGATGGTGCATCATCTGCACATCGGCCGTCTTCGCGGCTGAAACGTGGAACGGTTGGGCGGAAGTGGCTTCCTTCCCGAACGGCGTCTGCCAATCTCCCTTGAAATAGATCGCGTTGGTGAGGACCAGCCGCGTGTCGGCGCCGACCGCGCTGGCGGGAATGAGGTCCTTGATCTTGTCGTTGGTTTGCTTCTCGACCCAAGCGTTGATCGTCTGCCGCGCCGCTTCGGTCTGCCGCGCGAAATCCACTTGGGCCAGCTCCGCGCCGAACTGCTCGCGCGTGACCGTCAGAAACGCGTCGAGAAACTTGTAGCCCTGCTGCGCCCAGAGCCGGTTGGCGATGCTGAGTTGGTACTCGTGCTTGGCGCCCCCGGAGTTCAACTGTTTGAGGATCGTCGCGAACGAGGCATTAAGCTGCTCGGCCGGTTGAGTGAAGTGCATCGTCTGGGCCATTTGTTCGGCCGTTTGACCGCGGGCGCCGGCGTACGTCATCGCCACGGCGAGCGAAATGCTCTCCGGCGAAACGAACACGTCGCCGCTCGATTCGGCCGACAGAAGTCGATACAAGTCGATCGCGAACTGATTGTTTCCCTCGACCAGTGGCGACGGCGCGCCGGCCGGCTTGGCAACCGCCCCCTGTACGCGGGCATTCCAGACAGCGCCAAAGACGCACGACGCTACGAGTAGGACAACGAGGACTTTCATGGGATGCTCCGTGGTAAAGGGTGCGGATTCTTCGATTTTGGATTTGCGATTTTGGATTTTGGATTTGCTCGCATTGGCATTATAGGCAATCTCCGCGGGCTTTGGCTTCTATTGCGGCGGATGGGTGTTGAGGCTAATTATTGTTGCGGCCGTCGATCGAATAGTAAGAAAAGGAACTTGAGCGATCTGCGGAGTTTGACCGTGGCGGGCGAGAATCTCGATCTATCGAGCGACGCATCGCGAGAAGCGGGTGAAAGCACTCGCCGGCGGCGGCCGTACGTCGGCATTCACTTCGCCTGCTGCGGCGTCTACGCCCATATCTCGCTGAATCGCGAGAAAACGGCCTATCTGGGCCACTGCCCGCGATGCCTCAAAAAGGTCGAAATCAAGATCGGCCCCGGCGGCACCGACGCCCGGTTTTTCACGGCCCACTAGAGACCAGAGGCCGGAGGCTAGGGGCCAGAGAGAAGCACGCGGACCTGCGGTCCGCCGCCCCAGCGCATATTGAGCGGATTTCGCGTTTCGCGTACCATCCGCAACCCGAATGATCCGCTCCGTGCGGTTCCGCGTCTGCGTGCCCTCCTCTCGAGTCCCGAGCCCCCAGTCCCGAGCCCCGTTCTTGGACTTCGACGTTCAACGCTTCACCCGATGCTGCATCGTCTCCGGCCGAGAACTCGCGCCGGGAGAGACGTTCTATTCCGCGCTGATCCCGTCGGGCGCGAAGGTGGTGCGGCACGACTATTCGGTCGAAGCCTGGCAGGGTCCGCCCGCCGATGCGCTCGGCTGGTGGAAGTCGCAGGTGCCCACCGCCGAGACGAAGAAGTCGCAGTGGGCGCCGAACGACGTGATGCTCGATCTGTTCGACGAGCTGGCCGACCAGCCGGATCGGGCCGACATGCGCTACGTGCTCGCACTATTGCTCATCCGCCGTCGCGTGCTGCGTCTGGAAGAGACCGAGAAGGACGAGCAGCAGCGCGAAACGCTGCTCGTCTATTGCCCGCGGCGCGAAACGGATTACAAGGTGCCGGTCGTCCTGCCCGACGCCGCACGGGCCGGCGAAATCCAGCAGACGCTGGCCCACCTGTTGTTTCGCGCCGCCGCGTGACTTCAGCAACGATCAAAATGACGAATGTCGAATGACGAATGTCTAAAGAATGCCTAATGACGAATGACCGAATGGGGAAACGGCCACGCGCCGCTCGCGATTCGTCATTAGTGCTTCGTCATTCCTTAGACATTCGTCATTCGTCATTCGGCATTCTCCCAAAACCGGCGATTACCCTCGCGACGCTGCTCTTGCTCTTCACCGCCAGCGGCTCAGCCTGCCCCTGGATGCGGACTGGTGGCGAGATTCTGCCGGTCACGCTCCCCGACACCGCCACTCTCGATCAGCTCACCGCCGCCGTGAACGACAACACAGCCCGAGTTCAGTCGCTCTTGGCGACCCAGGCGACGATTTCGCTGCCGGGCGCTCCTACGCTTCCCGTGAGTTTGGCGCTCGAGCCGCCGTTGCGATTCCGATTGCGAGCGAGCATCGCACTGATTGGCCCGGTGGTCGATCTGGGGAGCAACGACGAGCTGTTCTGGCTCTGGATCAAGCAGAGCCAGCCGCCGGCGCTGTATTACTGCCGGCACGATCAGTTCGCCGGCAGCGCCGCCCGCCGGCTCATGCCGGTCGAGCCGGAGTGGATCGTCGAGGCGCTAGGGCTAGTGCGGTTCGATCCGGCCGACCTGCCGCAGGGACCGACGCCGGTGGGGAGCGGCCGCGTACAGATTCGCTCCGTTCGGCACAGCTCGGTCGGCGAGTTGACGAAGATCACGGTCGTCGATCCGGCTCGCGCGATCGTGCTCGAGCAAGACCTGTACGATGTTCGCGGACAACTCGTCGCCTCCGCGCGCACCAGTGCGCATCGCCGCGATCCCGTGACCGGCGCGATCCTGCCACGGCACATCGAGATCGACTACCCGGGCGCTCAGTTGACGATGAAGATCGACATCGCCGATTTGCAGGTGAACGCGCTCGGGCCGCAGAACGCCCAGTATTGGATCAAGCCGGAATATGCCGGCTTTCCCGACATGAACCTGGCCGACCCGAACATCCTTGCCCAGCCGGGCGGATTCGCGCCGCAGCCCAGTGGATTCGCGCCGCAGCCAGGCCCGACGCCTTTGCCCGGCGCACAGTTCGGTCCGCCGTCGTCCGTGCCCGCCTGGCAACCATCGGCGCCGCCGACCTCCGGCTATGCTCCGCCGCAGGGCTCAACTCCGGCGACGCCAACCGGCTATCGCAGCCCGCGCTTCGCGCCCTATCCGTGACGTGGGGTTACGGCACACGGAGCGTGCCTACTACGTAGCACGCACACTCCGCGTGCCGTCCGCCGCGACGGGGTAGCACTCGCCAGCGCAGTCGGCCAGTGCCGGGGCCAGCCGAGCGGTGGCACTGGCCAGCAGCGTCGGCCAGTGCTGAATCTCCATGCAACGTCGGCCGGACCCAACCCTGTCGAGGTGCGGCAATCCATTAGGTCGTTAATTGGGGTGGGGGCCCGGCACTGGCAGACTGCGCTTGCCAGTGCCACCCGCCGCTCGCACTACCCGATCGCCGGATCGACCCCCGCTCGGCGCATCTTTTGGCGGGCCCGCGAGAGGGTCGGGCCGATGCTGTTTTCCGGCATCCCGACCAGCGAACTGATCTCTTGATACGTCTTCCCTTCGAGGTGGTACATTCGCACCACGTCGGCCTCGGGCCGCTCGAGTTCTTGCATCAGGCGGGCGATTTCCTCGCGATCGTGAAGCCGCTCGATTTCATCCGAAGCGCCGCCGTGATTCGAGGCCCCGCCGTGATTGGAGTCAAGGCCGTGGTTCGCGTCGACGGCGGTATCGTTCAGCCGCGAGGCCGATTTGCGCTTGAGCAGGTGATGCACCACCGCCCGCCGGCTGACGACCGTCAGATACGTCGCCAAGCTGCTCTCACCGCGAAAATGGCGGAGCACGGCAAAATCGTCGCGCACCAAAGCCAGAAACACCTCGGCACAGAGATCTTCGCGGTCTTCAGACGAAAGCCGGATCGAGCGCGATTGGGCGGAGTGGTTGATCACATGGATCACCAAGCCCATGAACCGATCGACGAAATCTTCCCAAGCACGAGGCTTTCGGGCCAGGCAACGAGCCAGTAGGTTGCGATCAATTTCGGAAAGCGCCACGGTGTCGATTCCCCCTTGCCCGGTAACTCCGGGGGGCAGGTCCGTGCCCGACTGGTATGATCCCCTGCGCGCACGCCGATTAACGGCGAACCGTTCAGATGCTGGCCAGCATCCGTCATAGAACCCTCTGATTTTACGCTCCCCCGCAGTTTGAAGCAAGACCGGAGAAGCAGGAGGCAGGCGGCAGCGCGGAGACGGGAGTCTGAATTGCGAACGTATGCGTGCGGCTTACGCCACGTAGCCTTTGCCCCAACGGGGCTACGTCCTCCAGCCCAAGGGTTTTCCGCCGCCGGCGGGCTACCCTGGGACACCGAAGCAAATCGCTACGTCGACCCCAAGGGGGTTGCGCCCGCGCCGCGCGCCACTTCGGCGCAACTCCATTGGGGTAGGAAAAAGAGTTTGACGTGATCGCGGACCCAGGGTAGGCCGCTGGTGCGGCCAACCCTTGGGCTGGAGGGCGCAACGCCTTTGGCGTAGGAACGCGGCGCAAAAAAAACTGCCCCGGAGCGAACTCCGGGGCAGCGATGGGTTCAAGATACATTGCACTCATGGCGGGCACTGGCCGACTTCGCTGGCCAGTGCCACACAACCGACGCTGGCAGCGTCGGCAACGCACTAGTTGATCTTCGTATCGTCGATCGCTTCCGAGCCGTTGCGGGTGACCAGGCCGAGGTAGGTTTGCCCGTCGCATTGGTCGGTGATGCCTTGGGTGTGGATATCGGCGAACACATGGCTGACGATGCCGCTGCCGTGGTCGCTCGACGGTCCCCACCATTCATCGTTCTGCAGCGTGATCGCCGTCGGGACCTTGGCCTTCGCCAAATAGGGCACGTTGGGAATGGCGCCACCCGAGGGGATCGACGGATTATAGCCCTTGTTGATGGCGATATTCGGCGTGGTCCAAGGAGCGGTGTCCACGTTGTTGATCGGGGCGTTGCCGGTCCCTGGAGCAACCGCGTTCGGGTCGTTCCCCACCAGCCAGCACATGGTGCCGTCGTACCAAGAGGCGTAGCCCGATTCCTTCGTCTCGGCGACGAGGATGGTCTTCGAGGTGCCGTCGGCGAAAGCTCCGTAGGTCAAGCCGCTGGCGGCGGTCAAGGCGAAGCCGCCGTTCTCCTTGATCACCTTGTTGTTGATGTGGGTGCCGAGCATCGCCTTGTAGTTCGTCGGGGCGACCTTGCCCTTGTAGGCGTTCTGGCCGGTGCCGGGCTGGTTCGAATCGATGTTTGCATATTCCGGAGCACCGTAGTTGGCGGGAGCGCCGCCGGCGGTGCCGATATCAATGGTCGTGTTCGAATTCGTGTAACCGTCGCCCGCCCACGAGGGGCAGACGAATGCCGGCAGCGTCACGCACGAGACGTGCTGATAGGTCGCGTTGCCGTTAACAATCGGCGGGTCGAAGGGACCGTTCGTGTCGGTAAAGCGGCTCGAGTTCTGGGAAATGGCCGAGTAGAGGTTATTCTCTTCGAGCTGGGGCAGGATGGAAACAATCCAGCTATAACCGGCCACGGTGGCGGCCGACTTGCTGGCCGGGAGCGACTTGAGCGGATTGAACGTGGGAATCTTGCTCATGCTGGCCAGGGGAAACTGCTTCTTGCCGCTCTCGAAATTGCTCAGGGCCAAACCGATCTGCCGCAACTTGTTCAAGCACGAATTGCGGTTGGCCGCCTCGCGCGCCGCCTGAATGGCGGGCAACAGCAGGGCGATCAGGATGCCGATGATGGCGATCACCACCAGCAGCTCGACGAGGGTAAACCCTCGCTTGACGTTACGCGTGGACATAATCCACCTCCTAGGAAAGAAAGAATGAGACAAGATGCGGCAACGCGCCGCTTCGGACTCAATAGATAAGAAACTCCCGCCAGTAGCAACAGATTGCGGCGGATGCCTCTCCGCCTATGTTCCCTCAAGGTCGGACGCCAGTCTATCGGTTAATCCGGGGATTGTCAACAATTTGCGATGATTTTCCCAAAGGAGGGGAAAACCGCGGCGGAGATCGTGGGAGGCGGTCCAGCCGCCCAATGGCGGCCCTTGCGGAGGTCAATGTGTGGCACTGGCCAGCGCAGTCGGCCAGTGCCGAGGCGGCTGATATACTGCCGGCTGCGAACCACGGTCCATCTCGTCGCCCTTCGGGTCTGAGCCTCTCTTCGAGCCTGAGCCTCAGAGCCGAAGGCAGGGTCGAGTACAAGCGACGGGGCTAACGAGGCCGACTTCCGACATCCGACCTCCGACTTTCCGGCAACATTTCATACTTCGTACTTGCTACTTCGTACTTCACGCCCATGCCCCTCATTCCCGCCAAGCAGCGGCAATTTGCCGTCGAAGTCGTCGCCGAGCTGCGGTCCCAAGGGTTTGCCGCCTATTGGGCTGGGGGGTGCGTGCGCGATCAGCTTTTGCACCGCATTCCCTGGGACTACGACGTGGCGACCGACGCCAAGCCGGACGATGTCCGCCGCGTGTTCGGCCGCCGCCGCACGCTGGCGATCGGGGCGGCCTTCGGAGTGATTGCCGTGCTCGGGCCGAAAGAGGCCGGGCAGGTCGAGGTGACCACCTTCCGCCGCGACGATGCCTATAGCGACGGCCGGCATCCCGACCACGTCACCTTCAGCTCGCCCGAGGAAGACGCCCGCCGCCGCGATTTCACGATCAACGGCATGTTCTACGATCCGGTCGCCGAGCAGGTCATCGATTTCGTCGGCGGAGCGGACGATCTGCGCGCGGGGATCGTGCGCGCGATCGGCGCGCCGACCGAGCGATTTCGCGAAGACAAATTGCGGATGCTGCGAGCGGTGCGGTTCGCGGCCATCTTCGACTTTCAACTCGAATCGGCCACGCGGGCGGCGATCCACGAAATGGCCGCCGAGATCACGATCGTCAGCGCCGAGCGGATCGCCGCCGAGATCGAGATCATGCTGGTGCATTCCAGCCGAGCGCGGGCCGTGCGGCTGCTCGACGAGACGGGCCTGCTGGCGGCGGTGTTGCCGGAGGTCGGAGACGTGAAGTATGAAGTGCGAAGTACGAAGTATGAAACGTTGCCGGAAGTGGGAGGTCGGGGGGCGGAGGTCGGGGGTCGGAGAATTCTCCCTCTCCCAAAGGGAGAGGGGACCGACAACGCCAACGATTCGAATTCCTGGCAGCGCACGCTCGCGATTCTGGATCGCTTGCGCGAGCCCACATTCGCGCTGGCGCTGGCGGTGCTGCTGGGCCCCAAAAAAGGGGTCGGGAGTCATTTGTGGTTGGACGCCGGCAGAGTCAGGCCGTTCCATAAAATGACTCCCGACCCCTTTTTTCGGGCCCGCCAGGTCGGCGCGCGGTGGAAGCTGGCGAAGAAAGATTCCGAGCGGGCGGCTTGGCTGCTCGAGCATTGGGGCGCGCTCGCCGATGCGCGGCGGATGCCGTGGTCGCGGTTGCAGCCGCTGTTGATCAGCGACGGCATCGCCGAATTGCTCGCGCTGCACGACGTGCTCGCGGCGATCGGCGAAATCGATCCGGCCGAGATCGCCTATTGCCGCCAGCGGCTCGCGCTGCCGCCGGACGAATTGAACCCACCGCCGCTCGTGACCGGCGCCGACTTGATCGCGCTGGGCATTCCGCGGGGCAAGATCTATGCGCGAATCCTGCGCGAGCTTCGCGCCGTCCAGCTCGATGCTCAAGTGCAGACGCAGGAAGAAGCGCTGCGATTGGCGGAGAAGATGTGGCGCGAGCAGGAGGAGTGACGGTTGTAAGAATGAAGGCGGAAGGATAAAGGCTGAATGTGCTGCCGCGACTCGTTTGACAGTCGTGACCGAATGCTCCAAACTTGCGGCTCGTCACCTGCTTCGTCGTGCTTCATCCTTCATCCTTCCTATTTCATCCTTCATCGTTCTCCCCATGGACTTCCTCGCTCTCCTCTTCCGCTGGCTGCACATTCTGGCCGCGATCGCGGCCCTGGGCGGACCGATGTTCATGCGGCTGGCGCTCATTCCGGCCGCGGCCGAATTGCCGCCGGAGCAACGGCAGGCGCTCAACGAAGGGATCCGCCGGCGATGGTCGAAGGTGGTGATGGCGGCGATCCTGTTGCTGCTCGTGACCGGGCTCTACAACTTCATCTGGTTCGTCAAGCTCTCACACACGTGGGGTCCGGCCTGGGAAACCGGCTCGGACAACGCGACGCTGTACCAAGCCTTATTCGGCGTGAAGTTTCTGCTCGCGTTGGCGGTCTTCTTCATCGCCAGCGCCCTCGTCGGGCGGAGCGCGGCGCTGGCGCGGTTTCGAGAACAGGCGCGATTCTGGGTCACCGTGAATCTCCTGCTCGGGATCCTTGTCGTGTGCATCGCCGGGCAAATGCGGATGATGCACGCCGGGCCGAACAGACCGCCGCCGGCGATCGCGACCGAGAAGGATTAAAAAAAATGCCCCCGGAAAGGCCGGGTCCCAGGGGGGCAAAGGACACCATCCTTTTCCGGGAGCGATTGGACGCTCGCGAGTGATCGATCGGCGGGCCATAGATTGCCCGCCGAGTGCCAGCCGATTCTCCTCCTTGAGCCGCGCGAGCCATGACGCTGGCGCGGTTGCTAGAATCCCGCCCGGAAGCCCCTCACTCGTTGTAATCGAAGCGTGCGGCATGCATCCTTGCCGCCGACACGGCTTCGCTGGTCCGCAGGCAGTCGCAAGCGACTCCCAGAGGCAGACCCATCCACGTGTGGATACGCTCGTGTGCTGTGGTCGTGAAACGGCCCGATTTGTCGGGCCGTTGCACATGTCGTGGCGGGAAGATATGAGAATCGCCGGAGCGGGTCAAGGGCGGTTTTGGGCGATTTTTCGGCACTGTTCGAGTTGAGTGGCTTGAAGGAGAGAACCACGGATTTCACCGATAAGATCGTGCCTGAAATGGAGCTAGCCCAGTTCAAAAAATCCGTGTCATCCGCGATATCCGTGGTTTGCCGCATTCGGCTAATGAGTTACGATCTGTTAAGGCTTGAGGGCTATCCTCTGCCCCGAGTCATCTCAACTTCCTCACCATCGATCCGGAGCTTCTCACCGTTATGAAAGGCCTGCTTTCCGTCGTTCTCTCGATTCTTCTGACGGTCATCTGCTGGGGACTCTACGGGCCGGTCTTGAAGCTTGGCCAAGACGCGTTTTCACCTTCGCCCGCGGTGCATGGCGGCGGACTGCTTTCGTTCATTTGCGTTGGGTTGGCCTATTTCGTCATTGCCGTCGTCGCCCCCATTGTCATGCTTAAGTCGACGGGCGAAAAAGGACACTGGAGCGCGACGGGATTGTTCTGGAGTATTTTGGCCGGAGTTGTGACCGCGGTCGGTGCGCTCGGGATCATCCTGGCCTTCACGTTTCACGGCAGCCCGGTCTATGTCATGCCGCTCGTATTTGGCGGGGCGCCGGTCGTCAATACGTTCGTGACGATCCATTTCGCGCGAGCGTACAAGCAGATCGGCCCGATCTTCGTCGCCGGATTGATTTTAGTGGTTGCCGGCGCGATTACCGTCATGCTTTCCGCTCCGCATCCGACACCTCCTGCGGCAACCACTGCCGCCGCGCAGCCGGATGCAAAGATTGCGACCCCCGCGGTTGCGCCGTCGCACGAATTTCGCGACAAGGCATTGGTGATCCTGTTTACGCTGATGACTGCGGTTTGCTGGGGCATCTACGGGCCGACGCTGCACAAGGGCCAAATGGCGATGGCCGGCAGTCGCTTGCGGCCATTTCTCTGCGTCGGACTGGCCTACTTTCTAATCGCCGTGATCGTGCCATATCTCCTTCTCGCGATCGCGCCCGATCTCGATCCGGGAAGATGGAGTGCGAGCGGCGTATTCTGGAGCCTGGCTGGAGGCGCCGCCGGCGCGTTCGGAGCGCTGGGCGTCATCCTGGCATTCAACTTCGGCGGCAAACCGATATACGTGATGCCGCTCGTATTCGGCGGCGCCCCGGTCATCAACACGTTTGCCGCGCTCACCAAGAGCGGCATGGTCAGCCAGATCGGACCCATATTTGTCGCTGGGCTGATTCTGGTCGCCGCCGGGGCTGTTACCGTGCTCATCTTTGCCCCACGAGCGCCGGCGCACGCCCCGCCCCATGCCGAGGAGTCGGCGAAGAAACAGAAGGAACCCGCGGCGCTCGGCTCGGGCGATCGCCCGCGAGCACAATGATCGATTCCCCTCCGGAACAGTGCTTCGCCGTGAGGAATGATCAGATGCTCGGGATTCGCTTCGAGGTCGCGCAATAGTCGGCGGACGAGGTGCCGCTGGGGAGTCCGGACAAGTCCGTCGGCGAATTCGACAAGCACCCAAGCCGTCGTAAGCAGGGGGCCGTGATTCTGCTGAGAATAACGGATTGCTCGCTCATGGACGGCGTCATTTGGATTGAGCAGGGCGAAGAAGTCAAACGAATCGGCGAATACGCGGCTCATCGCTTCGCCGCTCCGTGAACGTAATGGTCGTGCTGTTCAGCCATGTCGGGGGGCAGATCAGTCGCCTTGCCGATCACATCGGCGAACTGGTCCGCAAGTGATTTCGCCAAAGGCGGAATCGGTTCCACCCGCACTTCCATTCCATCGGGAAGCGCGACTGAATCATCAAATACCACGACGCCATTTTGTACGTGTCCGCGATAGGTCATTGCCGGTTCCCGTTTCCGTTGCGGAGTTTGATGCGTCCCACACGAATTACAACATGCAGGACGGACTCGCACATGCCGGCGTAGGTAGACTTTGTTCGGCGCATGGGGTTGCGATTAACTACGTGCACGTAATGGTCGCCCCCCGGTCACGTGCCGCGGGCATATCCGTACCACTCGATCTGCCGCCGCGGGCAGAAGCAGAATCCACGCTCGGTGCAAAGCGGCTCGAGCCAAATGCTTCTCTCGGCCAGCGATTCGCAATCGGTTCCTTGCGGCATCAGCAGCACGCGGCTGCGGTCCGCCTCGGGGAATTCATGGAGATACGCTTCGACTTCGTCGCAATCGGCCGGCGCGTCGATCACGAATTTTATCTGATAGGCGTGGTCCGCCAACAGCCGATGCACGACCTCGGGCACGTAACGCGATTGCTCATGTCGCTCGTGCCAGCGCGGATCGCGCTCGGCCGAGGGGGTCGAGTTCGAGAGCTTCGGGCTGATCGACATCAGATCGCACTCGACCGGCAGATGCAGCGTGCCGGCCGTTTCGATCGTGATGTGAAAGCCCAGGCAGTGCAACTGGTGCGTGAGAGGAATCAGTTCAGCGAACAACATCGGCTCGCCGCCGGTCAGCACGGCATGGCGGAGGTCGGAGGTCGGAAGTCGGAGGTCAGAAGTCGGAGGTCGGTCGGCGGAGCACGCAGGACGTCCGTTAGCCGGTTCGCTTGCGAACCGAAGTGTTGGACTCCAGCCATCAGGCTGCTCGTAGCAGGCTAAAGCCTGAACTCCAACAGTCGGCCGCAACTCGGCCACGCGACGCATGATCTCGTCGACCGACAGATCCTCTCCTTCCGGCTTCCAGGAGGCATACGGCGTGTCGCAGAACCAGCAGCGCAGATTGCAGCCGCTGGCGCGAACAAACACGCTCGGCGTGCCGGTCAGCAGACCTTCCCCTTGCAGCGATTGGTAAATCTCGACAACTCTCATCGGGTCAATTCACAAACATTTCTCACTTCGATCCAGCGGATCGACTTGCCCGGCCTCGGCGAAGCCTTGGCGGCGAAGCAGGCAAGAATCGCAGCTTCCGCAGGGGCGGCCGGATGGATCGGGATCGTAACAACTGTGAGTCAGGCCGTAATCGACACCGAGATCCGTGCCGCGGCGGATGATCTGGGCCTTGGTCATCTGGACCAGCGGGGCGTGGACCTTGAATTGTAGCGAGCCTTCAACTCCTGACTTCGTGCCCAGATTTGCCAGCCGCTCGAAAGCCGCGATGAACTCCGGCCGGCAATCGGGATAGCCGCTGTAATCGACGGCGTTCACTCCGACGAAGATGTCGGCCGCGCCGAGCACCTCCGCATAGCCCAAAGCGAGAGCGAGAAAAATCGTATTGCGGGCCGGAACGTACGTGATGGGAATCCCCGCCTCCATCTCCTCGCGCGAGCGGGCCTTCGGCACGTCGATCGGCGCGGTGAGCGCGCTGGCCCCGAATTGCGTCAGATCGATCTTGAGCGTCACATGCCGCTTCACCCCGAGCGCCGACGCCACCCGCGCGGCCGCTTCCAGCTCCTGGCGATGCCGCTGCCCATAGTCGATCGTCAGCGCGCACAACTCAAACCCCTCGGCGCGCGCCACAGCCGCGGCCGTCGCCGAATCCAACCCGCCGGACAAAAGCACCACCGCAGGTTTTGACATAGCTTCCCTCGTTCCTATCATGGCACAATGAGGTTTTCGCGAAAAGGAGCTAGTCGTGCCCGCCGAGTTCCGCGCCGCGCTCGAGACGTTTGAGAATCAGTATCCCGGCCGGGATTATACGATCGAAATCGTGTGCCCGGAGTTCACTTCCGTCTGTCCGAAGACCGGGCAGCCGGATTTCGGCACGCTGACGATCCACTACGTGCCCGCTGCTCGCTGCGTCGAACTGAAAAGCCTAAAGCTCTATCTTCAGCAATTCCGCAGCGAGGGGATTTTTTACGAGCACGCGACGAATCGGATTCTGGATGACCTCGTGGCCGTGCTTCAACCGCGCTCGATAACGCTCGTTGCCGCCTTCACGCCGCGTGGCGGGATCACGACGACAGTGACCGCACGGCACGAGGCCAAGTGAAATGGTAGGGCACGCTGTGCGTGCCGGCATCGGCGCGTCATGTATCCGGCGCGGCACGCGCAGCGTGCCCTTCTATGAAAGCTCGTTGCGTGTCAACTACTGCATTTTCAGAATTCGAATCAGTGTAAGTCCATTCTTCTATCCGAGCATAGCGCCGGGGGCGCGTAGCCCATGTGGGTGTTTCGAAATTGGGGGAAGACTGCCCCAT